>JAEUUQ010000375.1 GCA_016787505.1 Saprospiraceae bacterium
CTTTTACTACATGCTCAGGAGCGGGGTGTTTAGCTGAAATTATTTGTGGGTCTATTGCCGTAAGAAATTGTTTATAATCCTCATCCTCTTTAATAGCCTGAAAATAATTTTTCTCGGTCTGCCCCTCGCACATAATAAGAATTCGCGACCTGAGTTTTCGCTGCCGCCCTTTATTTCTTTTCATTAGCCGCGTATTTCAGTTCAAAATCCAGACTTTTTACGGAGGGTATTCCCCCTAACCTTCCGGATAAATACCATTTCTCGTATGGCGCTCCTTTAAGCACACCGGTGAGGTCAGCCAATGAAAATAATTCTGAAGCGCCTGTTTTTCCTTTTTCTACTATCCAGATCTGATCGCGGCGGTATTCGATACTACTCAATAAATTAGAATCGTGAGAAGCTATTATCAGTTGTGCGCCTCGTGTGTTGATCTTTGAATCGTGAAACAATTGAATCAGATAACTGCTAATCAAAGGGTGCAGGCTTCGTTCAAATTCGTCTATCATGATCACGCGGCCATTCATCAATGCCCGCAAAATCAGGCCACCCAGCACAAACAGCTTTTGGGTACCCATCGATTCTTCTTCGATGGGGTAAAAATCCGAGCCGGCCGGCTGACCGGCATCGTTAAAATGGGCGTGTTGGGTGGTTATTTTATACTTCTCATTAAAGAATATAGGCGCATTGGTTTCTTCAATATTAAAATCTAGAATACCCGTATCAAAACTCTGGAGCAGCCTTTTGAAGTTGTTGATATACAATTCATTTGACTTCGTATTGATGAGCTCCTGGGCAATCCTGTCAACATAATAACTATCAGTCCAACTATCCAGAAAAGGTACAGCCATAAAATCTTTGGCAAAAAACCGGTAGACTTCTTCCAATTGGGCTATGTTGTTACGTGCCGCCTTGGAAAGAAACAACTGATTTTGCCCGGTCAGTTTCGACACCACTACCTTTTGCCCCTTGAGGTAGTCCCCAAATTCGAATTGCATGCCCTTTCGCACAAACAACTTGGACTCGCGGCCTTCCGGATAAAACAGCAGCTTTTCTTCTACTACCTGATTTTTTAATATGCTGATGTGATAATTGTAGCGCACCGCTTCGATAAGAAAATCTAATTCGAACACCGTGGGCGCAGATGCTGTGCGGCTGTTAAACTGGAAAGGTACGTATTCTTCAAAGGCTTTATCCGGTTCGAGATTAGCAGAATTCAGGACTAGGTTGCGCAGCGCCTGCAAGGCTTTCATGAAATTGCTCTTCCCCGACGCATTAGCCCCGTAGACTATCGCCGATTTGAGTATTCGGTATTTGTCGGTCACTTCGAGCGTGTTTGATTCGAATTCCTGTTTGCCTTCATCGGGTATCATGGAAAAGACCTGCTGATCCCTGAAGGAGCGAAAGTTTTCTACGCGGAATTCGAGTAACATGCCGATTTGGTTAGGTTATTTAAAAATTTTCATCAAATATATGAATTAAATCGGGGTTTTCCAACTATTCGGACTATAATCTGGTGGGGCTCGTTACATCTCTCCCGCTTTTCCTTCCCGCCAGGCCCGGTTTTTTAACCGCCGAGTTAATGGAGTTTTGCGCTGAGTTGCGCGGAGTGGGGGGATAGCAGCCTGCAATGGATCGCCCGATTACCCCTTGTCAGAATCACGGATTACACTGATTATTGGGATTTCACGGATGAAAAGCGCTTATACGCCACTAATCAGTGGAATCCTTTAAATCCGTGGCATCTGTGATTCAGGAGACATGGGGGTAGTAGGTACGGGGCACTTTGTATAGATTTCAGGCACAACTTATTTTAAACCATCCAGTGCTTCTTTTGCCCAATCAAAATTATTCCGGAATTTCGCGTAAGCAGGGAATGCTGTCGATAGCTCTTCCCACAAGGCGTAACATTGCTGAAAATAAAGCCTGGCTTTATCAGAGTCGCTTTTTTTATCGCGATAAAAGCTCCCCAATTTGGAATAAGAAATGGCCAATCCGTTTTTGAAGGCCACATTTTGCGGATAGGCCGCGTAGAGTTCTTTTTCTAATTTGTTGTAGTTTTCAAAAAAAGTCAAAGCCTGGTCCAAATTGCCCAGCGCGGTGTGGGTTTCCCCGAGTTTGGAATAAGAAATGGCCAATCCGTTTTTGAAGTCTGGGTCGTCGGGAGCTTTAACGAACAGTGCATTTTGAATATCGACCATTTTTTGGTTGGCATATAAAGCTTTTACGATGTCTCCTGTAGCGGTATGAAAAATCCCTATATTTTGACATAATGTGGCGACATCATCATCCGGTTCATTCATGACCGCTATAACTGTTTCCGCATAACGGGTGAATGCCGTTGAGTGCAGGTAGTTGTCTTCGTGAATTTTTTCGCTATTCAATTTCCGAACGAGTTCTAATACCAGCGTGCGGCAATCCTCCTCCCATTCCGGGTTTTTGAGGCGGGTGATTTCCTGTACGACCGGGCTGCATTTAAAGCTGGTATCGCTTTCATCGAATTCCAGCCAGCCTTTTTGGGCCAGCGCGAGCAGGTGTTCTTCGGAGGCCTCGTCGCCGAGCAGGGTTTCCAGGTGCTCAAAGGGGATTTTTTCGGCAGGTAGGGCGGCAAACACGGAGAGCAGGGCAGTTTCTTCCGTGGGCAATTCCCCCAGGTCGTACATAGCGGCGATGATGTCTTCGGGTTTTTCGCGGCGCATGGCGCCTTTGCTTTGGTAGTCGGTGCCCACGGTCTGGGTGCGGCCCAGTTGCAGCAGTCCGCGGGCTTGCAGGTCGCCCAGCAGTTCAGACAGGCTGTAGCGCTGCCGCAGCTTGTTTTGCACTGCCAGGTTTTTGGCCAGCAGTTCCAGAACCAGTGTGTTGCCGCCTACGGCTTCGCGTATCTGGAAAAACAGGGCCCGCTCGTCTTCCGGCAGCGGGCGGTAGTATTGTTCAAAAAGGGCGAGCGCATCGTCCGGAGGCAGTCCGCCGATGGGGCAGACCGGCGCGCGCTCAAAATGGGTGATGCGGGTGGTAAGCAGCAGGTGGAAATTGCTGCATCGCCGCAGGTATTGGTAGCCAGCCTCCAGGTCGGACAAGTCGTTGGCATTGTCGATCACCAGCAGGCAGGGGTGTTGCAGGTCGCTCATGGCCGCCAGCAACACTTCGAGGCGTTGCCGGGCATCCCAGTGGTCTTCGAATTGCAGCTCCAGCGGCCGGGCCAGTTGCAGCATGGCGTCGGCCATGCCGGCCTGGTTTAATACCCAGCCCACATGGGCGTATTTGTGCTAGTAGTCAAAAAAATACCGGGCGGCGAGCGTTGTTTTTCCGATACCGCCTTCGCCGTTTACAAGCAGCAGCAGGTTGCCGTCGGGACTAAAAAGGCGGTCGTGAATATTTTGCAGATCCGCTTCCCTGCCTACAAAAACCTCCGTGCGAAAAGGCGGCGGGGTGAGGGCGTGGGGGATTTTGCGGCCGGCGTATTGATGGTAATGGGTTTCAATATGGTCGCCAAATCGAACATCCCTTCCGGCTTTAACCTCACCGGTATTGACGTTTTTACTATTTATAATCGAAATAGCCTTATTCAGCTCCGCACCAATAGCCGGATTTTCGCCTTGTTCTTCAATCTCTTGCAGTAAATCTAGCAAAGCGGCGCTGATCTGGTTTTTGGTCAGCGTGGCGTCCTGGTGGCTCACCGTGCCCAGCCGTATTTGCTGGCGGATGGCCTGAAACCGCGCTTGTTGCTGGATAATCACATCGAGATGGGGGCTATTTTCCAGTAATACGCGCAATTGCTCCATGGCCCGGTCGATCTGCCCCCGGCCAATGAGATCTCTGATGGTATGGAGGTATTTCGTATTTGGCATTGTTGGCGCTTGTGGGGGAAAGATAGGGAATTTTTTTGTTGTGGGTTGTGGGTTGTCGGTTGTCGGTTATGGGTTAGGAAATAAATGTCAGGGTTCGGAAGATCGCGTAGTCGCAAAGTCGGCAAACGGCTGCATCGGATCGCAAAAATCGCGCATTTGGAGGTGACGGCGGGGAACTGGCGGGGTTGACTTTGAAGAGAAAAAAAGCGATCTTTGCACTATTACAAAACAAATACCAGAAATGATAGACTACGAAAAAAAGATAGCGATCAATCCTAAAATTATGTTAGGTAAGCCCGTCATTGTGGGCACCAGAATTACTGTTGAACTCATACTAGAAGAATTATCAGCAGGGAAAAGTGTGGAGGATTTGCTGGGGGCCCACCCCAGGTTGGACAGGGAAGGCATATACGCTGCTTTGGCTTTTGCCGCTGACGCGCTTAAAGGGGAAAAAGTATTGGGCTAGTCTCTGTTTGTATAGCGCTCCCCGTTTTCCAGGAAAAGGATGCCTCTCAAGCGTCACGTGTGCAAATTCCCTCCCGAGAATAACAAAAAAATCCGACCCCGACCGCTAAGCCCTAACTGCTAACTGCTAAGCCCTAACTGCCGCCTATTAATCTTCCCCGTATCCGATTTGGGCAAAGCATCGATAAATACAAACGACTTGGGAATCTTGTATTTGGCCAATTGCTGGGTGCAATACCGGCGGATATCTTCCTCCGAACAAGCGGTGCCGGGTTTGAGTACCAGAAAAGCTTTGCCGGCTTCGCCCCATTTTTCATCGGGCACGCCGATGACGGCGGCTTCGGAGACGGCGGGGTGTTGCACCAATACTCGCTCTACTTCTGCGGGATACACGTTTTCGCCACCGGAGATGAACATGTTTTTTACGCGGTCGACTAAAAACAGGTAGTTTTCTTCGTCTTGTATCACCATATCGCCGGTGCAAAACCAGTCGCCGCGGAAGGCGGCGCGGGTGGCTTCGGGGTTGCGCCAGTAGCCGGGGGTCACCATCGGGCCGCGAAGCAGCAATTCGCCGGGTTGGCCGGGGGCGGTATCTTTGCCGGTTTCGTCGATGATGCGGGTTTCTACGTAAAAGTTGGGCCGGCCGATGCTGCCTTTGCGGCGCACGGCGTCGCGCTGGTGCAGACTGGTGAGGTTGGGGCCCACTTCGGTCATGCCGTAGCCCTGACGTACGTATACGCCTTTGGCGTGCCATTTTTCGATGAGCGGCACGGGCATGGGCTCGCCGCCCACGATCAGGTACAGCAGACTGGACAAATCAGCCTGCTCGAAGCCGGGGTGGTCGGACAGCATTTTGAGCATGGTGGGCACGCCCATGAAGATGGTGCAGGCTTCCTGTTCGAGCAACTCGATGACAATGCCGGGGTCAAATTTTTTTATCAAACAGCTATACGCGCCGTGGTGCAAAAAGGGCGTGGTGAGCACGTTCCATCCACCAGTGTGAAAGGGCGGCATGACGTTGACGGTGCGGCTGCTTTCGTTGATGATGAGCGACATGGCGGTGTTGATG
>JAEUUQ010000137.1 GCA_016787505.1 Saprospiraceae bacterium
TTTCATGTGTTTATATTTGTTTGTTACCTTCTCTATCGTAAGATAATGCAAAATGTTACATCTTATCAAGTGTGAAAAAGAATAATTTATTTTATTATTTTTAAATAAAAGCAAATCAAATCATTAAACAAATAAAAAACATTACAATCGTAATCAACTGATATATAGAATCTTAACGCTAAAATAAAAAAGACCGCACTGATTATTCATCAGGCGGCCTTTTTGCGAACCCTGCTTATCCCGTTTTGCTATGGTGTAGTAATGTCAATAATGATGACTGCCGGGCAGGTGCGCATGGGCCTGAAAATAGAGTTAGGTGTTGTTAATGTGTTCATTTGCAGTAGTTTGTATTTTGTGTTTATCGTTAACCTTGCTGTTGTATAGGGCATGAAAATATCCTTCGACTACCGCCATATCGCTTACGCGTATCGCTGCCGTTGTCATGATTGTCAGACCAAATCCGGTTTTTGTTTTTTTGTAAATTTGTTTCACGCACACGCTATTCCACAATGACGGACTTTGTGCTCGTCCCTCCTCTGGATTGCATGTTTACCAAATCAATACATTGGTAACTGTTGTGATAACTTCAAAGCTCGGAATACATGGGGAGGAAAATTATCATAGGGAGGACAGTCTACTACTTGTTCTCGTGCCGTAGTGCTGTTTGCATTGCAAAGGAAATAAATTTTATTACAATATTTAAATAATAATTAATATATATTTTTTGCGGCAAAACAAAAAATATCATTCAACTATGTGGTTATCAAATAAATAAGATTGTTTTTTATATGCAATATTTATTTATTCTGTCAGTTTTACGACATCCCAAACGCCGGATACGTCTATTGCCCCGGCTGCTTAATCTCGTAATCGTCTTTGGTTTTTGATTGCCGCACCATTTCTTTCACGTCGGCTAATAGCCGCTTGGCATCATACACTATGCCATCCTTCACGGTATACTTCACACCGCCTACTCTAACCACCTCATTATTAGCATCAAGCGCAATAGCGCCGGTGCCGTAAAGCACTTGAAGATTCTGCAGCGGGTTTTGGTCTATGATTACAAAATCGGCCAGCTTGCCTACTTCTACGGTGCCGATTTCTTGTTCCATGCCCAGGGCCTGCGCGCCGTAAAGGGTAGCCGAGCGTATCACTTCGAGCGGATGAAACCCGGCTTCGCGCAGCAATTCCAGCTCGCGGATATAGGCAAAGCCGTACAATTGGTATATATAGCCCGAATCGGAGCCGGCTGTGACGCGGCCGCCCCTGTTTTTGTATTCGTTAATAAATGCCATCCACAGGCGGTAGTTTTCGCGCCAGGCCACTTCTTGTTCGGTGCCCCAGCTATGCCAATACGAGCCGTGCGATATGCGGCTGGGCATATAAAACTGCCAGAGGGAGGGCAGGGTGTATTCTTCGTGCCATTCGGCCCTGCGGGCGCGCATGAGGTCGCGGTTGGCTTCGTAGATATTGAAGGTGGGGTCGAGGGTAAAGTCGAGCGACAGCATTTCGTCCATCACTTTGTTCCAATGCGCAGAGTGTGGCGGCGCCGCCTGTTTCCACAATTTGCCGGCTTCTTCAAAGCGGTTTTGCTCGGTTTGGTAGTTGTAATCGAGCGGATAATTCTGTACGGTCTGGTTTTCAAAAAGCGCTTCAGGCAGGCCGTACCAGTGCTCCATGGAGGTAAGCCCGGCGCGGGCCGACTGCAGGGCATTCCAGCGGGCCACGTCCATTTGGGCGTGGTGGCAGGCCGAGCGCAAGCCGAGTTTTTTGTTTTCTTCGAGGGCAGCGGCCATAATCTGCGGCGGGGCGCCGAAGAATTTGATGCCGTCGGCGCCTTTTTGGGCATTG
This sequence comes from Saprospiraceae bacterium, assembly GCA_016787505.1. Classification (GTDB taxonomy): domain Bacteria; phylum Bacteroidota; class Bacteroidia; order Chitinophagales; family Saprospiraceae; genus JABWBR01. The sequence continues at coordinate 1,852 of JAEUUQ010000137.1, forward strand.
CTTTTTACCCACTCCCGCGCCTGCTCGGGCGTGCTGACGGGCTCGTCGCGGCCCATTCCAAATACGGTATAGGCTTTGATACGGGGCGCTGCGATTTCATTGCGCTCACTGCGGCCTCGGTGTTCCAGTACCCAGTCGAGGCCGTTGCCGCATGCCGGGTCTCTGATGGTGGTTATGCCGTGGGCCAGCCAGAGTTTGAAGACGTATTCGGCATAGGCGCCCTGCTCGCGGCCGCCGATGTGGCCGTGCATATCCACAAAACCAGGCAACAGATACATGCCTTCGCAGTTGTATTCTTTGCCGCCGTCTTTGAGCTTGGGCCTGCGATCGGCACTAATAGGCACGCCGGGATAACCTACGTTTTTAACTTCTTTGATGCGGTTTTTCTCTACCACAATATCCACCGGGCCCGTGGGCGGCGCGCCGTTGCCATTGATCAGCGTGACGCCGCGTATGATCAATTGCTCGTATGGCCCGTCGCCTTCCCCGGGCTTTCGGCCGGGCGCTTTTTCTACCTGGGAAAATCCAGAAATTACTATACACAACAGACCGGCCAATAACAACGTACGTCGCATGGTTGAACTTGTTAAGGTGAAAAAACGGCTATTCAATGAAGGATGCCGGCCCCGAAATTAGAAAAAGTATTTAATAAAGGAAAAACGCACCCGCGGTTGCTTCGTATTTACCCACTTAAAATAAGCGCGCGCCAGTTTTACCCGTACAAAGCGCCAGCGATTATAGAGCGGAGTTTGCAGGTTTTTATCCAGCCAGGCCCGTACTATTTCTATTTTATAAATAAGAAAAATAAAAGCGCTCACAAATAAAACGGCGCCGATAAAACTCTGCCAGGGATTCAACGAGCGGTACAGGAGTTGCGATAAGCCGATGCCCAGCCAGGTGCCGTATAAGATGACGTAGTGCACCGAATATATAGTGAGCGTCTCGCTGCCTATTTTGGTGATCAATACGGGTATGTAGCGGAAGAATTGCAATACCCACATAAATACGGATACGGCGATAAACACATGGCCCAATCGCCAAAACAGGTAATTACCGTATAGCAAGGTTCTGTAGGTTCCACCCGTAGTGAGGTCGATCAGGGCCGTCAGCATGGCGTGAGAATACAAGGTGAGCAGCACGCCCAGGATAGCGACGACAAGGGGCATCCAGTGGGTAAAAGCCAGGCTAGGGCGTTTGTGCAAAATGAAACCCAGTAATCCGCCAAACATGGTATACCCCACCCACGGTACCGGTGTAAATACCGACCCGCGAGCCATGGTGAAATAATTGGCCAGCAAAGTAGGCAGTCCCGACCAATCGGCCCGCTCCGCCTCTGGATTGATAAAAAATATGAAAAAAGCCAGCAATGTCAGCAACACCCATATCGGAATGCGCAGTTTTTGCTGCACCGCGTAGGATCCAACCAATAGTAGTATGGCAATGCCGATACAATGCAGCACATCCACTACAAAAAACGATGGATATACTTTGCCTACCAACAGCGCGGGGAAGGTAAATTTGAGCAAATAACCGAGACCGATAAGAAAAAAGCCCCGGCGCACTCCTTTCTTTACCCGCACATTCTGCCCCAGCGGCCTGCCGTCTTTCAGCAATAAATATACGAAAACCAATCCGGTAGAGAAGAAGAAAATCGGCGCCGTCAAACCACGCATAAAAAACCAAACCGAATAAATAGCGTTGTTGGGATCGCGGTATTCCGGCGCGAGCATCGTATCCACAAAATGGCCCTGCAACATCATAAGGATAGCAAAAGCGCGTAATACATCAATGAAGACGACGCGGGGTGAGCGGATGCTCGTCTGGTTGGTAGAATTTGACACTATGCAGTCTTAATTAGCTCCAGTTCTGATAATACAAGATACCCCCTTTGGATGCACAAATGTACCAAAAGTAACAGTTCCAGCGAAAAAAAAGTTGAGTCAATCCGCCTGACTACCAATCCTCGTCTTCGTCGAGCTCGTCTTCATCCAATATGTCGTATGCCATATCGATGATTTCCCAGTCGAACCATTGGTTGAAGATGTCGAAGCTGCGCTCGGCAGGCCAGCTTTCTTCTTCAGAAGAAAATCCACTCAATTCTTCTGCGAAGATGAGTTCGTAAAACTTCCGCACCACAGTCTCTTCATCAGCCTCATCCGTCTCTTCCGCATTCACGAGATAGACGTTTTTGATGGGATGTTCTTTGATGTTCATCGGCTCCGACGGATCTACTTTGTTGATCCAGTCATAGTAAGGTTGCTTGGCCCTCACCAGGATGCCGCTGCGTTCTACGTATTCGGTTAAGTAACCCATATAATTGTTGTTGTGAGTTGTCGGTTGTGAGTTGTCGGTTGTGAGTTGTCGGTTGTGAGTTGTGAGTTGTCGGTTGTGAGTTGTCGGTTTAAGTATTATTAGCAAAATTAATGACCCCATAACTCATAACCCATAACTCACAACAGAGAACTACCTCCCGCACCCGCACATCGTCGGCATAAAGCTGCCCGTGTTGGTATCCATCGGCCAGGCATTGCCGCTGCCTTCTTCTTCAAAAAACAGGGGCAGGCGTTTGCGGTCGTAGTTGCCTATTTCATTCATCGTGGCTGCGTCGTACAGGCGGCCGTTGATCATGGTGTAACGCACTTTTTCGGAGTTGCGTATATTTTCAATGGGGTTTTGATCCAAAATAATGAGGTCGGCCAGTTTGCCGGTTTTGATAGAGCCGATTTCTTTGTCCATACCCAGGTAAACGGCTCCGTTGATGGTGGCGCATTTGAGGGCCTGGTGGTTGCTCATGCCGCCCTGGGCCAGCATCCACAATTCCCAGTGGGCGCCGAGGCCCTGCAGTTGGCCGTGCGCGCCCAGGTTGATGTTGACGCCGGCGTTTTGCAATTTCGTACACGATTTGGAAGTCAATATATGGCCGTTTTCGTATTCTGCTTCGGGCGCCATGGTGCGGTGGCGGGCGCGGCTGTCAACCACTGCGCGCGGGGTAAAGCGCAGCAGGCGGTCTTTTTCCCATACGTTGGTGTGCTGGTACCAGTAGTTTTCGCCGTTGAGGCCGCCGTAGTTGACGATCAGCGTAGGCGTGTTGTGGGTTTTGGTTTTCGACCAGAATTGCACTACGTCGTTGTACAGCGGCGCTACGGGTATGTTGTGCTCGATGCCGGTATGGCCGTCGGCTACCATGCTAAGGTTGTGGTAGAAAAACGAACCGCCTTCGGGTACGACCAATATTCCCAGTTCACGGGCCGCCTGAATAAACTGCTGGCGCTGCTCGCGGCGGGGCTGGTTGTAGCTTTTCACCGAAAAAGCGCCGTAGGCCTTGGTGCGCCGGATAGCCGAACGCGCGTCGTCGAGGCTGTTGACCACGGCCTTGAAGTCGCCGTCGGCGCCGTACAGGATGGTGCCTGTGGAATACAAGCGCGGCCCTACCATATAGCCGGCTTTGATCATCTCCGATTGCGTGAAGATCATCTCGGAGTTGGAGGAGGGGTCGTGGGCGGTGGTGACGCCGTAGGCCAGGTTGGCAAAGTAGTGCCACTGTTGCTGCGGACTAATACCGTACCGAAAGTTGCCCAGGTGGCCGTGTACGTCGATGATGCCCGGCATGATGGTTTTGCCGGCACAGTCGATTACCCGGGCGCCGCGCGGAATGACAACCCTCGGCCCTACGGCTTTGATGCGGTTGCCCTCTACCAATACAGTTCCTTTGGCGATCACCTCGTCGCCTTCCATAGTGATAATGCGGGCGTTGGTGAGAGCTATCGTACCCTCGGGTTTGTCCATCGGCAGTTGCAGGCCTATTTTGAGGCCCACCGTATCTACCGGCGGTATCGAATCGGGAGCGCCTTCCAGGAATTTAAAGCGCTGGGAGAGTTCTTCGCTGTAGTATTCGTCGCCGAGGGTCCAGTACAGTTTTTTGCTGTCGGGCGACCAGTGCAGGTTGATGCCGGCGTCGCGGGCTACCTGGGCCACGGGCACCGCTTTGGTGCCGGCCGACAGGCCTACGCTCTGCCCGGGCATGGGCATGGGCGCTACGTATACTTTATACAATTCAGAAAACGCCACCCACTTATTATCAGGACTGGGCGTAAACTGGGTGGTGTATTGGGTATTAAAAATCGTTTTTTCGTCGCTGCCGTCGAGTTTGACGCTTCTATATGTTTTGGTAATGCTGCCGAAAATATAACCGCCGGTCTGGAAGAAAATGCGCTGTCCGTCGGCGCTGAAGGTGGGATATTCGCCGTTGGGCGTCACCAGCACAGCTTTGCCGCCGCCGGCGGGAATGATATAAATACCCGGTTCGGTGCAATAGGTGAATCCCTGGTGGTCGTTGCCGCCTTCTTTTTGGTACACGATCGTTTTGCCGTCGGGCGAAAACGAAGGCGTGCGGTAAATGCCTTTTTCGGTGGTCAATTTGGTAGTAGCGCCGGTAGCCAGATTGAGCCGCATGATGGCGCCCTTATCCGTATCGCTCCAGGTCACGTATACGATCTCCTT
>JAEUUQ010000144.1 GCA_016787505.1 Saprospiraceae bacterium
CACGAAGTATCACTAAGTCTGAAGCTGCATAATCATGAATGATTTAAATAACATCAAATCACAATAACCATGGCAAAAAAAATCGCCATCAACGGCTTCGGCCGCATCGGAAGACTCTCCTTCCGCAACCTGCTGCAAATGAACGACGTTGAGGTGGTGGCCATCAACGACCTCACCGACAACCCTACGCTGGCCCACTTGCTGAAGTACGACTCGGTACACGGCAAATTTAACGGCACGGTCAGCGCCGACGACAACAACCTCTACGTGAACGGCAAAGCCATCAAAGCCCTGGCCGAAAAAGACCCCACCAAGCTGCCCTGGAAAGAACTCGGCGTTGACGTGGTGCTCGAGTGCACAGGCCGCTTTACCGATGAGGAAAAAGCCTCCTGGCACCTGCAAGCCGGCGCTCGCAAGGTGATTATCTCGGCGCCCGCCAAAGGCAATATCCCCACTATCGTGTTGGGTGTAAACAACGAAAAGGTGACCGCCGACGTAGCGATCTTCTCTAACGCCTCTTGTACTACCAACTGCCTCGCGCCGATGGTGAAGGTGCTCGACGACCTGCTCGGCATCGAAAACGGCTTTATGACGACGATCCACGCCTATACGGCCGACCAGAACATACAAGACGCTCCGCACCGCGACCTGCGCCGCGCCCGTGCCGCCGCCGTGTCTATCGTGCCAACGTCTACCGGCGCCGCTAAGGCCGTGGGCGAAGTATTGCCCCACCTCAAAGGCAAACTCAACGGCAATGCCATGCGCGTACCCGTACCCGACGGCTCGGTGACCGACTTCACAGCTGTGGTGCGCAAAACCGCTACCGCCGCCGAAATCAACGCCGCCTTCAAAGCCGCCTCGGAAGCAGCCCTCAAAGGCGTACTCGAATACTGCGAAGATCCGATCGTTTCCGCCGATATCCTGGGCAACCCCCACTCCTGCATCTTCGACTCCGAACTCACGATGGTGATCGGCAATACGGTGAAGGTGGTAGGCTGGTACGACAACGAAGCCGGCTATTCCGCCCGTCTGGCTGATTTGTGCCATAGGGTGGCTGGGCTGTAATTCTCTGTTCTCTGTTCTCTGTTCTCTGTTCTCTGTTCTCTGTTCTCTGTTTAACTGGCAAAGTTATGGAACGGAGAACGGACAACAGAGAACGGACAACCGACAACCGACAAAGACTTTTCCATGAAAAACATATCCTTCCAAGGCAAAAAAGCCCTGGTGCGCGTCGACTTCAACGTGCCCCTGGACAAACAATACCAGATCACCGACGACAACCGCATCCGTGCGGCGGTGCCCACTATCAATTACATCCTCGAACACGGTGGTGCGGCCATACTCATGTCGCACCTCGACAGGCCGCTGAAAAAACTGCTGCCCGATGGAAGCCTGGATAAAGAGCGCTTTACGCTGCGCCACCTCGTAGGCCACCTTTCCGAATTGCTCGGCAGGCCCGTGGCTTTCTGTGAAGAAGCCGTCGGCCCCGTAGCCGAACAAGCCGCCGCAGCCCTGCAGCCAGGACAAGTGCTCCTGCTCGAAAATACGCGATTTTACAAAGGCGAAGAAAAAGGGGATGAAGACTTCTCCGCCCAACTCGCCAAGCTCGGCGACATCTATATCAACGACGCCTTCGGCACTGCGCACCGCGCGCACGCCTCCACGACCATCGTAGCCAAATACTTCGACAAAGGCGCCAAAGGATTCGGCTTCCTGATGCAGGACGAAATCGACAACGCCACCCGCGTGATCGATAACCCCGACCGGCCCGTGACGGCCATCATCGGCGGCGCAAAGGTATCCGATAAAATCATGCTGCTCGAACGCCTCATCGACTTCGTCGACAACCTCATCGTGGGAGGCGCCATGGCCTATACTTTCCTCAAAGCCCAGGGCGGCCACGTTGGCAACTCACTGGTTGAAGACGACAAACTCGACACGGCACTGCAACTGCTCGACAAAGCCAAAGCCAAAGGCGTGAAGTTGTTGCTACCCGAAGACTCCGTCATCGCCGACGCCTTCGCCAACGACGCCCAGCGCGCCACGGCCAACAGCAAAGCCATCCCCGACGGCTGGATGGGCCTCGATATCGGCGAAACGGCCCGCCGCCAATTCGCCGAGGTGATTCTCGCCTCCAAAACCCTGCTCTGGAACGGCCCCGCCGGCGTTTTCGAAATGCCCAACTTCGCCGGCGGCACCAAAGCCATCGCCGAAGCCGTAGCCCAGGCCACCGGCAAAGGCGCTTTCTCGCTCGTGGGCGGCGGCGACTCGGTAGCCGCAGTCAACCAGATGGGCCTGTCCGACCAGGTGAGCTACGTCTCTACCGGCGGCGGCGCTATGCTGGAATTCCTGGAAGGCAAGGAGTTGCCAGGGATTGCTGCGATGCATTGAAGAGAGGGTGAGAGTGGGGGAGTGTGAGAGGGTGAGAATTTTTCAGGCTGTGATATTTCAGCAGCGCCAAGAGGTGTCATCCGGCCGAGGTACGAGGACGGGTGACATCTCGAACGGAGAGACTTTGTGACTGTGCGACCGTGCGACCTCGATTTGTTTATCCCAAATGTGTTTGAATTATTTAGAAAAAACAATATATTGCCTTGTCAATAACCCAATTCAATAAGCGCCTGCTTTTATAGATATTTATAAGTCAATCACTTAGAGGGATTTACTACTGATAGTTATTTAGCACAAAATGAACTGACATACAACCTGGGAAAACGGGTTGATATGCCGGCAGCCATATTATTTAATGTAAAAAACCAAGCGGGATAGGTATGGAAAAAGAATACGGTACAAAAGTCAGGTTATTGCGGATTATGCTGGCAGTGTTGGAGCGACCTTATGGTTATGCAAAAAAACAATTGGCAACCCGATATAACAAGAGTGAAGATACCATAGAACACGACTTCAACGCATTTACCACCGCCGGCATTTTATGGCATCAAGACGAAAAACACCGCTATGCCTTCGCAGAAGAATAACCCTTGCGCCGTGCCGCAAAGCAAAACATACGGCTGCCTTTTAATCGTACCAGATTGGAATTGAAACATACGGGTGAGGGACAAAATATGGCTATGGGGTGAGAGGGGGTGAGATTTTCAACCAGGATTTGGGGGATTTTAAAGGATGGAAAGGATAATCGGCGGGCGCGGTAATTTTTTTATTTTGGTATTTTGCGCAGCGCTTGTTCTATCATTGAATTGGGTATATAACTGGGCGAATCGAAAAGATTACCATTTTCTTCGCCCAACAAGTCCATCGGAGCATCGGTAAAATTGGCTGCGGGATCGTATTTGATATTAAATATGTGCCGGTATTGTAAGCTTTCTCCACCAAAATTGATCAGGAGTCCGTCTTTAATATTAAGTCTTTCAACGGTATTGATGGCTTGCACAACATCTTCATTGATAAGCTGCGATTTTGCCTTCATTTCAGCTATAATGGCAGATTCGCATAAAAAATCACAACGTCTAAAGGCAATTCGATAGCTATCGTAATGAATCGGAAGCCATACTTCTCTTTCAAATGCCTTCTTCCATGTCAAAACTTTTGAATCGTTTTGACAAATTTGAATAGTCAATCACAAATACCTGGAGAAATGGAGCATTTATTTCCAAAAAAAATCCACGTGCGGCCAAAGACCGCACCAAACATCCTTCCCATCCTTTAAAATCCCCCAAATCCTGGTAAAAAATAACTCCCTCTCGCCCATAGCCATCAACCTAAGGCATAAAGTACTCAAAATCAAGCAACCGAGGCGCGGACTGGCCGGCAAATTTAGCATGAGCGGGTTTGAGCTGGCAGCTCAAATAGCGATAGCCATACTTGTTTTCCGGGTTACTTTTTTGGCAATGAAAAAAGTAACAACAATACCGGGTAGTGCTCCTGCGAATAAAAATACTCCTGGGAGTCAAAGCCACACTGGTAAAAACGCTTAAGTTGATGGCTATGGGGGATCCCCTCCCGGCGCATTGTCGATAGCTTTAATCGCACCAGATTGGAATTGAAACGGAATGATTGGCACGGTACAAACGATGGTCAACAGGGCTTTAATCGTAACAAATTGGATTAGACCTTGCAAGGTTTTCAAAGCCTGCCCCTGAGAAAACCTTGCAAGGTCTTACCGTGTAAAGCAGGTGAAATTTACTAACGTCGATTGTCTCGTTGTATATATGACAGAGCGGTGGAAGTGTGTGGGATAATCTACCTGTTACATGATACCCCAAAACAGGATATCCTGCAGTACATGAAACGCCTCGGCACGCTCCGACAGCTGAAGCGGCCGGTACATATATGCCATGGATATATAAAATCTTCAATAGCAATAAGATAATGATTATCTTTGGTTGTTGTTTTTTAGGTTTTATATTTAATGTATAGGTAAAATGAATGTAGTATGAGTCGTTATCTATTGTTGGTCAACCTTTTGGCCTTGTCTTTTCTTGGTTTATCGCAACCAGTTGAATATCACGTATTTCCCACTTCAAATGCGATTTGGAGAACTTCTTTTAGCGGTTACCAGGTAGGTTATTGTACCGAATATCAGGACGAAACTGCCGGAGATACGATAATTAATGGGCTTATATACAGCAAGATACAAAGATTGGGGATATGGTATTCAGAAAACCCCGAGCTCGGTTGCGTGTTTGGTGGTTACTATAGCGAGTATATGGGGGCATTTAGAAATGATAGTATTCATAGAAAAATATTATTTATACCCAACGAGCAATCACATGACACCTTGCTTTACGATTTTAACCTAAATCTTTTCGATGAATTACCAACATCGTATCTTTTTGACCCCAATCAGTCAAATGGAATTGTTACTCAGATAGATTCTATCTTATTGGGCGATGGATTTTTTCATCGGAGATATCAAATCAATATTGGTATTGCAGAGTATGTAGATATTATTGAAGGAATAGGAAGTTTATACGGCCTACTTTCTACTATTGAAGATCCTTTTGAAATGGGGTCTTATCTTCATTGTTTTATCCGGGATGGAGTAATTGTATATCAAAATCAGGAAACGACTGTTTATCCATGTAATTTGATTGATAAAGTAAACCATCAACCCGCAGGTGCTCAAGCCGTATCAATTGCTCCAAATCCAGTTATAGATATGGCCAGAGTCATCCTACCTCCCATTATTGAGAGGGGGGATTTATATGTTTTTGATATTTTAGGCACAGAAAAAATGGTATTCAAAACATTATCAAATGATTCATTGCTGGATTTTTCCGGCTTAATGCCCGGCATATACGTTTATAGGTTCTTTCAGGGGAGGACGATGCTTTCAAGTGGAAAAATAATTAAAATGTAGCCAAATTATTATCATGAATAAATTCCATCTCCTCTTCCTACTCTCGCTGCCCGTGTCCGTCTTTGCCCAATCTTACCCTGTGGTACACATCACCCCGGATGCCCAAAACATAGCCCGCCTCAAAGAAATTAACCGCGATATCTGGACGCCCTTCTCGGAGGCCTATGCTGCAGGCGACCCCGAAAAATACCTCGCCCTGCATACGCCCGATTTTATCCGCGCCAGCGGAGGCGATCACGCTGAGGTGAAGGAACTGGCAGCATACCGCGACAATGTTATACGCAGTTTCCGGTGGAGTAAAGACAACAACTACCGGGTCGCTATCGCTTTTTCTTTTTTTGAACGCGCGAGTTCCGAGCAACTGGCCTCCGAACGCGGTGTTTACCGCTATACTTCTATCAAACCCGACGGCAGCCAACAGCATTTTTATGGCAAATTCCACGTTTTTCACCGTAAAGTGGACGGCATTTGGAAAATCGCCGTGGATTACGACAGCAATGAAGACGGCGCCATAGGCGTAGCCGATTTTGAGGCCGGACTGCCGCCGCACCGATTCGGCTGTGTGGCCGAGGCTATTGCACTCGACGACTCGCTGGGCTATGCCCGTAACCACGCTTGCGAGACACTTCCTTTGAGTCAGGCCATCCGCCAATACGCAGAGGCCATTCAAAAAATTGACTTTACCGGTTGCCCGCAGGCGTTTACGTCGGGTTTTCAACATCACGCCGCCGCCTGGCTGTCTTTACTGCCGGTGACCGACCAATATCCCGACCTGCGCGGCGAGATGCACGCCCTTTTTGAGCAACTGAAATCAGGTAAGTATGCGGAGCAGTTCAAGTTGCTGGAGCTGACGATATGGAGTACCTGGAAGGAGATTGAAGAGGTTTTGAAGTAAGTGCCGTAGGCTGGCAAATGTTAATTTCTTGACCTATGGGTATTTTTTGCTTTTGCTGAGCTAAATTTATTCCCGGAAAACTCAATAAAAACAAAAATGAAACTTTATCCCAACGCGCTCCAATCGCTGACGCTGTCGGCCTTCCTTTTATTTGTTGCTTGTAAAGCTTTCGCAGGACCTCAACCGGTCTTTTCAGCCACTACACTCGATTTCGGAGAGGTTTTTGTAAACGAAAGCCGCACGCTGACACTGCACGTAACCAATGCGGGCGATGCAGCCTATATCATTACCGATGTGTCGGCATCTCCGGCAGTATTTACTGAAAATATCCCGTTTGCTATTGTCGAACCCGGCGATACGCTCGCCATAGAGGTCTATTTTTCACCGCTGACAGTGGGCCCGGTTACCGGCACGCTGACAGTGCTATCCACTATCGGTACTACGACTATAGACCTCCAGGGAGTTGGCGTGGAGCCCACTACTTTTGATTTTTCACCCGATACACTGGCTGTGACGCTGCCCAGCGGCAGCCTGGACACAGCAGCGCTGACCTTTACAAATACAGGCGGGTCTACATTAAACTTTGAACTGGATTTTCAACCCGAATCGGGACTGGGGCTGCCGGTGTTCTGGGAAAGCTTCGAGAGCACACCCCTGGATTTTACGGTCACGCCCGAATACCTCGCAGAAACCGTGGCCGACGCCGAAGCACCGCAGGGCAACAAGGTGCTGAAACTGACGGGCGGGATAAGCGTAGATTATACCGGCTTGTTGTACGATGTGGAGCCGACCCAATACCAATACATCGGCTATTGGGTAAAACCGGTTTCAACCGGAGGGGTTAGTGCTGTGTTTCGCCTCTGGACGCCGTTTGGCATCATGTTCAATTGCTGGTACGACGGATTTACGCAGCATTACAATATTAATGTAATCGGCAATACCACACTGGTTTTACCCATGGCTCTTAATGAGTGGCACCATATAGAATGTAAAAACATAGATTACCTACTGCACACTTTCGACCTGTATATCGACGGGCAATTGGTACAGGACAATTTTAATTGGTTTATAGAAACGGTGGGAATAACCCGACTGCAACTCAGCAACTGGGATAATACGGTGTCTTATTTTGATGCGATCTCTGCTTTTACCAGTGAGGGCACCGAGCAGTTGATCATATTTATGCCGCAATCGGGCGCCGTGCCGGCACAGCAAACGGCCCAGGTTGATGTGGTCTTCAACGCGGAGGGTTTGTTGCCGGGCGATTATACGGGTAAGGTATTGGTGACCAACAATTCACAAAACCAACCTTATGTGGAAATCCCCTTTATAATCACGGTAACACCCGGCGCCGCGTTGCGCGTCGATGCCGATACGCTCGATTTCGGACAGGTATACGTGGGGCTAGAAGTATCGCAACACCTAACTTTGTCAAACGTAGGCTCCGAATCACTGCTGGTGACACAGATAAGCTCGCCTTCCCCACTACTTTCTATGGAACCGCAATACGGCATTATTCAGGGCTTCGACTCGCTGGATGTGCTTGTGGGACTGACCCCCGACGCGCCCGGCCCTATTTTTGAACTTATCGAAATTCAAAGCACCCAAGGCAGCAAGCTGGTCTATGTTCGCGCCCAGGCCGATTACCCCGCTGAGATAAGGCTTACGCCCGACTCGCTTTGCGTAACGCTAGCTCGCGGACAGGATAGTACGTTGTTTGTTACCATAGAAAATACGGGTTTGGGCATGCTTACCTACGACATCCCCCAGGACGGCCCCGCCCTCAACCGCATACTCGACGTGCTGGCTTTGCGATTGCCGTCGGCTTATACGCAAGCCCTTGATATTTTGCGCGATAGCAGCGTGAGGGTCACAGAGCTACAAAGCATTCCCACTGAACCGGGGGCCCTTGACAACTACGACCTGTTGTTGTTCCCGCGCGAGGATTTTACCGATGTGTGGCAGTATATGGCTTGGGCAGGCACTATATACAATTATTTGCAATCAGGCGGCGGCGCCCTGTTTTTGGGAAGGCCTTACGGCGATATTATGTCGGCAACGGCGGCCATGAGCGGGTATTATTATCTCTATCCTGCAAGTGGCAACACCGATATCCAGGTCTTGCATGAAGACGGACACCCCATCCTATCGGGGGTAGACTTTCCTCTTCAGCCGGTGAGCCACCTCTACGGGGTTACCTACGGCAATGTATCGAATAATTTCCACCGCATCATCAGTGAGGAATCTTCTTTGGCCTTGCTGGCATACGAATACAACGGCGAGGGGCGCTCGGGTTTTGTCGGCTACGACTACGTCGAATCGACTGTCGATACCCGTCGTTTGTTGCTCAATGCGACACGGTGGCTTAGCGGACGGCAGTTTCCAGCCTGGCTTTCTGCCGATCAACCAGGCGGTACCCTGCCAGCCGGTGAGTCGAATACCATCGGTTTTACTTTTAATGCCGATAGCTTGTCGGCCGGCGTATACCACTACGATTTGACCTGGACTAGCAACGACCCCTTGCAGAATAAGTTTACAATACCCGTAAAGCTCATGGTCATCGACCGCCCCGAAGCAGGCTTTTCATCCGATGACTCATACGTCTGCGACGGTGCGGTGACCTTTACGAATACTACCGTCAACGGCGCCACGGGTTACTCGTGGGACTTCGGCGACGGGGGTACTTCCACGGAAGCGGCGCCCACACATATTTACCAGCAGGATGGCGTTTACGACGTGCAACTCATTGCCTGCAATGTACTGGGTTGTGATACCCTGGTTCGCGAAAATCTTATTACGGTATCGATCAACGGTATGTTTTGCGATACACTGCTGATGCCTGCCGCTTTCGGGCAAACCATCGTGGGCAATGCCTGCACAGGGGTATTGTATGACTCTGGTGGGCCGTTTAATCTTTACTCAAACGGCGAAAATTCAAACGCAATCATCACGGGAGAACCCGGTACTTTGCTGCGTTTTCGCATATACGACGTAGACATGGAAAGCTGCTGCGACCGCCTCGATATTTACGACGGCGATCCGGCATTGGGCGCTCCGCTACTGGCTTCTATTACTGGTTATACGCCAGGCCCACTACTTGTTTATACCACCGGGAATGTGGCGCATTTGTCGTTTTACAGCGATGGCAGCGTGATCGGTAATGGCTTCCGTTTGTTGTGGGAATGCGGCGCTTCCTTCCCCATGGAAGCTAACTTTATCTACTCGTCAGGCGGTTGTCGCAACTTTATCACTTTCCAAAACCAATCAATCGGGGCTACCGAATACTTATGGGATTTTGGCGACGGCGAATCATCAACAGAGATAAATCCCTTGCATCTCTATGCTTCTGCGGGTGATTTTGAGGTAACCCTGTATGCTATCAACGGGCAGGATACGGTCTCTTATACAAATACTGTGAATATTCCGGAGGTAGACTTTTACGCGACGGTCAATTACCCGGCGCAAGCATCTGTCAATGAACAGGTTATTTTTTCTGTAAATACTTCCTTCCCGCTCAACCAGATTTTCTGGAATATCAACGGCAATTCTGCTATCAGTTTTCTGCCCGTGGTGGCTACGTTTGACCAGCCGGGGGTTTACCCGGTTTCGGTCACAATTACAGGAACGAATGGCTGCGGCATTAATTACGAGGGTACAATTGTGATAGGTACTACGGGGGCTGATGAGGCCGGCAGTCTGGCCGGACAACCCATCCGTTTGTCGCCTAATCCCACTTCGGGGCTGGTACAAGTACAAATCGACAAAACCGAATCAGACCCCATCAACTGGCAATTACTCGACGCATTGGGCAGGGTAGTGGAACAGGGAATATGGCCCGGCGGTCCCCGCCTGGATGCCCGGCTGGATTTGGAGGCTCTGCCTTCGGGGGTGTATTTGTTGCGCCTACAGCAGGCAGCGCGCGTGGGAACGGCCAGGGTGGTGAAGGGGAGACTTTAGGACTGTACGACTGTACGACTTTAAGACTTTACGACTTTACGACTTTACGAAAGGGATACATTATGGCTTCCATTTTTCAGGTTGTAAACTCATTGTGACTATCTTTCTGATAATACAATCATATATCTCAGAAAGGTTAAGGTAATCTTCTTTGTTTAAGTAATTACATGATTTTGCAAAGTCGAGCCAGACCTGTGTTTCAGCTGCTTCGCCTTCTGAGTCTACTAATTTGGAAACAAACGCAGCAGGATATCTTCGCTTGCTAAATGCCTCTGCCATATTGGCGCATACCGACCTCGAAGACCTTCTCACTTGATTAATCAAACCGTATTTTTCCTCTCTCGGAAATGATTTTGTCAGTTCAAACAATGTCATCGAAGCATTAAAAGCCAGTTTATAAACTTCTAAATCTTTATGAGATCTTATCGCTGCCATTATATTTCCATTTTGGTGTTGGTGTTATTAATATAGACGCAGAAATAAAGAATATTCCATAAGTTTACTCCCCTTTTTCCAAAAAATGTGTATACAATCGTATAGTCGTATAGTCGTACAGTCGTATAGTCTCACCCTCCCCAATCCACCGGGGCAATACCGTGGGCTTCCAGGTACGCGTTGGCCTTCGAAAAATGCTTACAGCCGGCAAAGCCGCCGCCGGCAAGCGGAGAAGGGTGGGGGGCTTCGAGTACCAGGTGGCGGGTGGTATCTATGAGTTCTTTTTTCTTTTTGGCAAAATTTCCCCACAACATAAAAACGAGATGCTGGCGTTGCTCAGAGAGTTTTTTTATTACTGCATCGGTAAAAAACTGCCAGCCGATGGCTTTGTGCGAACTGGGTTGGTTTTTTTCAACAGTGAGCATAGCGTTGAGCAGGAAGACGCCGTGGCGGGCCCAGGCGCTCAGGTCGCCGTGGTTGGGAACCGGAATGCCCAGATCGGCGTTGAGTTCTTTGTAGATGTTTTGCAGCGAGGGAGGGATGCGCACACCTTTGGGCACCGAAAACGACAAGCCCATTGCTTCGCCGGGATTGTGGTAGGGGTCTTGCCCAAGGATGACCACCTTCACCTTGTCGAAAGGCGTGCTGTTGAAGGCGTTAAAAATGAACGGCCCCGGCGGGTAAATTACCTTATCGGCTTGTTTCTGCTGATGCAAAAAAGTTGAAATCTGCTGAAAATAAGGCTGTTGGAATTCATCGGCCAATATAGCTTTCCAAGAGGCCTCGATTTTGACGTCGCTCATAACAATGCTTTGCCCGTATTTTGCGGGTAAAGGTAAGGACTTACTTGCATCACTTCCAGAATTCTCCTATATTTGCGCTGCTTTTAGCAACCTCTCACAAATGGTCCCGTAGCTCAGCGGATAGAGCAACTGCCTTCTAAGCAGTCGGTCCCAGGTTCGATTCCTGGCGGGATCACTTTTTTAGACTTTAGGACTATACGACTGTAGGACTTTACGACTTTATGCGGATATTCCTAATAGTCAGGCAAACAAACCACTCTCGAATGAAGTTACCATCTTTTATCCTGATCCTATTGCTTCCTCTTTCCCTCCTCGCCCAATTCTCGCAAAAATACACCCTCTTCTACGGAATAGCCGACGGCATTTCGGACATGAAAACCGCCGATTTTAATGCCGATGGGAAAATCGATATTGTGGTAGCCGACAACAAGCACTTGTCGGTATTAATCAAGCTGGATAGTTTGGACCGCTTTGAACTGCCCGTATCATTG
>JAEUUQ010000164.1 GCA_016787505.1 Saprospiraceae bacterium
ATGCCGGGCTGGTAGGCAAGCGTATCGCCCATAGTTAGCCGGAATAATTCAAATGGCAGCGAAATGCCCGCATTGGCCAGTGCTGCCTTGTAGGCCCGCCTGATTTCATCGAGGCGGAGCGAGTCGTCTTTAAAAGTAAAGGTGAAATTGCCGTGCAGCGAATCGGTCATCTTTTGGGCGTGGGTTACTACCGTCGACAATTGCCTGCGGTCGATGGTCTGTATGTCACCTTCTTCTGTAGAGGTAATAAAAACCTGGACTTTCGATTCTTTGATGTCGTTCATCACCAGGCGCTCTACCGTGTCACTTCTCATTACCCTGTCGGGATGCCCGGGCATGTCGGGCGGATGTAATTTCATGGTGAATTTGGGTGTTTGGGGATCTCCCGAAAAATCAATGCCCCGCTGTATGATGGAATCCTGGAGACCGTAGACGACGTCTTTAAATAATACGGTAGCGTCTTTTTGCAACAAGCCGCGTTCTTCCTGGTATACTTTTTTTAACCAAACATATTGGAATACCAGCAACAACGCAATGCTACTGATCATGAGCGCCAGGGCGAGCCGCAATTTTCCGGGCAATAGCTTCATCCATTTTATTTTGATCTTACAAAAATAACCCCCGCTCACGTAAAAAGCTCGCGTCATTAACCTTAATTAACCTTAATTCAACAATGATTAACGGCTTTTCCAATCCCCCGCCCATAGCTTTGCAGAAAAAAAACGCACAACGATGAAACAGGTATTGCTCGTAATTGCTCTTTTGCTGGCCAATATGTATAAGTACCTCGACAACCAGGGGGTTATTTTATACGAACAAAAAGTAAATATGCACCGCCGACTCCCCGCCGACGATCAGGAAGCCAGGCAGTTTATTCCGGAGTTCCAAACTTCAAAAATGGAATTGCTTTTTAATAAAATGGAATCCCTTTTCAGAACGGTGGAAGAGGAAGAAGAAGATATGGATATGGAAAGCGGCGGCGTACACATTAAGATCAGACAACCCGAATTGGCGATTTTTAAAAATATGTCCGAAAAACGCTCGGTAGAACAACGCGAGTTTTTGGATAAAAAATACTTGATTGAAGGCGATATCGTCCAGACGCCCTGGAAACTTACCGGCGAAAGTAAAGAGATATTGGGCTACAAATGCCAACAGGCCACGTATAAAGATACGGCCCAAAACCGCAAGGTGGTAGCCTGGTTTACCGGCGATATTCCCTGCCCCTCCGGTCCTGAAATGCTGGGCTCACTCCCCGGAATGATCCTCGAAGCCGATATCAACGACGGCGAAGTGGTCTATACCGCCCTGAAAGTAGACACCAAAGGCCTCGACGTAAAAGCCCTCAAAGCTCCTACTAGCGGCAAAAAAATGACCCGTGAGGAGTTTAAAAATATGGTGGATGAACATATGAAGCAAATGGGCGGCGGCAGCGGCATCCGCATTATTCGCAACTAGGAATGTGGCGTAAATAAGTTACTTGAATTCGGCGAGGCTATTTTTTCACCAGGCAAGGCGCGAGAAGAGAGCTTAGCCCAAGCTAAGTGACCGCCGAAGCAACGCAGCATGGTGAAAAAAGAGACCGCCCAAACAGGTAAGTTATTTACGACACGTTCCTCAACGCACCAATAATACACTGCCTTTTTTCTCGATCACCTGACCACCCGACTGTACCAATTTAATATGATAAAGGTAAACCCCTTGTGGCAAGGGACGGCCCGCTTTGGCGCCGTCCCATCCGTTTTCTATGGCGTTGCTCTCGAAAATCTGCCCTCCCCAGCGGTCGTAGATGACCATCTGGTACGACTGCGGCGCGCCAAACTGGTAAAGAGGCCTGAAAATGCGGTTGATGCCGTCGGGAGAAAAGGCATTGGGTACAAATAATTTGGCGGCCTGCTCCAGGCATACTACGTTGGAGCGCGACACTACGGTGCGGTTTATGCCGTCGGCTAATTGTATTTGCGCCACGGCTTCTACATAATAACAGGCCTGGGTTTGGTCGGGCTGGCTGATGTCTATGAGATCTTCGTAAGTCAATACGCCGCTTTCGGTCAGTCGAACCGGGGCGCCCACCGATTGTCTATACAATTCATAACGGATCGAATCCGCCAGGGAATGGCTGTATGGCGTCCAAAGCAGTTGATTTTTGTTGCCGTCGAGCGCTTGCCCGGAAAGGTGCACTAATCCAACTATGTTAGAATTTATGGTCTCGCCGCAGGCGTCGGTCGTCTGGACAGCAAAAAACAACTGCCTGTCGTCTACCGGGGCTGTATTGTCGGTGGTATTGTTGTCGGCCACCAGGGGGATGGCCGTACTCAAGGGAGTCGCGAAATCAATGGTAAAATTGGTGCCGTTGAAACTGCGAAGCAGAACAGCATCGGTTAACTGGGCATTGTCGGGGCCCCAAAGCCAGCGCACATCGGCGCCGCCGGCGGCATTCACCGTGGCATTGAGCAACACAAGTTGGCGCAGCGGCTGCACTACGGTGGCGGTTTGGCAAACGGTATTGGAGACCGCGCTGATACCGGAGCCCGCTTCTACGGCCCTCACCACAAAACAGTAATCGACCCCGTCGTCGACCTGGTCAAATACATAAGTCAACGAAGAGCCTGGTACGGTATCCCACACTACCGGCGACTGCCCATCCTGCCCTACCAGTATTTCATAGCGATCCACGCCGCCGGCCCAGTTTTGGTAGGCGTTCCAGTCGAGCGTGAGGCTTTGTGTGCAGGGATCTATGGCGCCGGCCTCGACGAATAGCGTAGTATGCGGCGAAGTGACCAGGCTTTTATTGCCGCAGCGGTCGAGGGCGGTCACGAAGTAGGTCTCGGGACCCTCATCTGGGGCGGCGTTGACATCTACGTATACATTGGCGCCACCAAAAACAGTATCGATGATAGTGGTACCCGCAGCCGTATTGCGGGAAATCACGTAGGCATATACTTCGGGCGAGGGGCTCAGATCCCACCTGATCTCCACTTCGTCGCCATTCACCACCGACACATAGCGGATGGGCCCGGGGTCGGGAATGCGATTGTCAAGCGTATCGGAACTCAGCGCGGGCTGCCCGGGACAGTTGTAATCGCTTAATAAGTAGTAATACCAGGTATTCCCCGCCGCACCGGCGTGGTAATAGCTCGTTTGGGAAGCGTTATTAATGGATACTAAAACATTATACGGACCGCCTGGCTGCTGGCTGGCAAAAATCAGGTAAGCATTAAAGGAGCCGCAGGTATTATTGGGCGCGGTCCATACCAGCGTATCGTTGGTGACACACAAGAAGTCGGGCGGCAAAATTTGCGCGGATAATTGCAGGGAGCAGCCCAATGCAAGCAAAATCAGAAATCTTTTCATCATGTCGCTATTGTTCTTCCTCCAAATCCTCCAGACCTTCCTCTGTCGTATTGCGCCGCTCCAGGAAAAGCTGTTCCAGCGTTTCCATCGGATAGCGGCGTTCGAGTTGGTAAGCGATATAGAGGTTTTCGTATATAATTTTTTTATAATAAACTAACCCCAGGCCTTCGGCGTAGATTTCTTCTCCCCGGTATTCGGGTTCTACCACGCCGTCATTGGGGTCGAGGTCTTCTACCATTTCCCGCACACTGAAGCGGATAGCGGGCAGGGTTTTGCCTTGCCACACAAAAGTCGTATCACCCACATAACGGCGATTTTTGATGAGTGTTGTGGAAGCGCCGGGCATGCCGGGGAATTCCAGTTTCACCTTATACAAATAGACTTCGTTGGAATCGCGCACTTCAAAAGGAAATACATTGCCGGCAATTATCCCTGCCTTGATGGTTTGTTGCTCGCCCATACTATCTACGGGGTACATCAGCAACTCCTGCAGCAAAACGCCGTTGCCCACCAGTTTTTCTTTAACCAATTGCATGGGCAGCAGTTCGTATTCGTAATACGTGCCGGTGAGCAGTACGCTGTCTTTTGATAAAAAAGAACGGTAGTACCAATACACAGGGGTGAGCCCTTCATTGCCCACCGGCTGGTATTCGTACACCAGCCCGTCCTGAAGTTCGCGAATGGGGAAATAATAGTTGCGCACATCCTTTTTTCCCCAGTTTCCGCAACCTGCCGTTATCACGGTAAGCAGCATCCATATGCCGTACAATCTTCCCGCCTTCAATCTGCCAAAACTTAACATGCTCGTCATTCAACCTGTAATTATAGCATAACGTTTTCAATATAATGCCAATATGGCACGTCGGATACCAGAAAAGGCGAATTGGTATGATATATGCGAGCCAACGCAATGGAATGGCTGTGCAAATATCGTATCTTTGCCGTTCGCTTTGTTACAATACTTATAAATATCATGTTCAAGAACATTGCCAATTCTTTTAAAAAGATCTTTGGATCTAAACACGAGCGTGACATTAACACCTACATGCCCGCTGTGGATGAGATTTTAACTCATTATGAAACCTTCCAATCGCTGAGTAATGACGAGCTTCGCAATAAAACGCTGGAATTCCGCCGGCGCATTGCCGAACACCTCTCTGCCATAGATGCCGATATCCAGGCTATCATCGAAGAAGCCAACAACCAGGAGGATCTTCACGAAAAAGAAGCGCTTTTTGGCGAAACCGACGAATTGCGCAAAGAACGCGACAAGGAGTTGGAGGTCATCCTCAAAGAAATAATGCCCGAAGCGTTTGCCGTGGTCAAAGAAACTTCGCGCCGCTTTTCTGAAAATGAAGAATTGGTGGTGACTGCCACCGACCACGACCGCGACCTGGCCGCCAAATCGCATAAAAGCTATATTCGTATTGAAGGCGACAAGGCTATTTGGCGCAACCGCTGGGTAGCTGCCGGCGGCGATATTGTGTGGAATATGGTGCATTACGACGTACAGCTCATCGGCGGTATGGTGCTCCACGACGGCAAAATCGCCGAGATGGCCACCGGCGAAGGTAAAACGCTGGTAGCCACCCTGCCCGCCTACCTCAACGGCTTGTCGGGCGAAGGCGTCCACGTGGTAACGGTCAACGATTACCTGGCCCGGCGCGACTCGGAGTGGATAGGCCCTATCTTCGAGTTCCTGATGCTCACCATTGATTGTATCGATAAATACCGCCCCCACTCGGAAGAACGCCGCCGCGCCTATCTCTGCGATATAACTTACGGCACCAATAACGAATTCGGCTTCGACTACCTGCGCGACAATATGGTGCACTCACCCGAAGAAATGGTGCAGCGCAAACACCACTTCGCAATGGTCGACGAAGTAGACTCTGTGCTCATCGACGACGCCCGTACCCCGCTGATTATCTCCGGGCCGGTGGGCCAGGCCAGCGAAGACCAGGACTATATCGAACTCAAACCCCACGTAGAACGTCTTATAGCCGCTCAGCGCAAACTGGCTACCGAATACCTGGCTGAGGCTCGAAAACTGCTCGGCGAAAATAAAACCGGCTATCAGGAAGGCGAAGCAGGAATGTCTCTGTTGCGCGCCTACCGGGCATTGCCCAAATACCGCCCGCTGATCAAATTCCTCAGCGAAGAAGGTATTAAGGTGATGCTCCAAAAATCGGAAAACTATTACATGCAGGAGCAGTCCAAAAACATGCACCTCGTAGACGACCCTCTGTTGTTTACTATCGATGAGAAAAACCGCAACGTAGAACTCACCGAGCGAGGCGTAGAATATCTGTCGAAAGGTAACGAAGATGCCCGCTTTTTTATCATGCCCGATCTCGCCGGTGAAATGGTGGAAATCGATAAAGACGAGACACTAGATAAAGCGCAAAAAGACGAGGCCAAAACCCGCCTTTCGCAGGACTTTACCATCAAGTCGCGGCGCCTGCACGCTATGAGCCAGTTGCTGAAAGCGTATACCCTCTTTGAGGTCGATGAAGAGTACGTGGTTATCGAAGGTCAGGTGAAAATCGTCGACGAGCAAACGGGCCGTATGATGGAAGGCCGCCGCTATTCCGACGGCTTGCACCAGGCCCTCGAAGCCAAAGAAAATGTAAAGGTGGGCGAGATTACGCAAACCTATGCAACGGTTACTTTGCAGAATTACTTCCGCATGTACCACAAACTGTGCGGTATGACCGGTACCGCCGAAACGGAAGCCGGCGAATTCTGGACGATCTACAAACTGGACGTGGTGGTGATCCCCACCAATGTAAATTGCATCAGGGATGATCGCCAGGATTTGGTGTTCAAAACCCAACGCGAAAAATTCAACGCAGTAATCGACGAAGTAGTGCAACTTAGTGAGGCCGGCCGGCCTATCCTGGTGGGTACGACTTCGGTAGATATATCCGAAAAATTGAGCCGCATGCTCAAGCTGCGCGGCCTCGACCACAACGTGCTCAACGCTAAACAGCACCAGCGCGAAGCAGAAATCGTAGCCGAAGCGGGCCGCCCCGGCAAAGTGACCATCGCCACCAACATGGCAGGCCGCGGTACCGACATCAAACTCTCTCCCGAAGTGCGCAAAGCAGGCGGCCTCGCCATTATAGGCACCGAACGCCACGAATCGCGCCGCGTAGACCGGCAGCTCCGCGGCCGCGCAGGCCGCCAGGGCGACCCCGGTACTTCCCAGTTTTACGTGTCGCTCGAAGATAACCTCATGCGACTCTTCCAATCCGAACGCATCGCCGGCATCATGGACCGCCTGGGCCACAAAGACGGCGAGGTGATCCAGCATTCGATGGTGACCAAGTCTATCGAACGCGCCCAGAAAAAGGTAGAAGAAAATAACTTCGGCATCCGTAAGCGACTGCTCGAATACGACGACGTAATGAACATCCAGCGCGAGGCTATCTACAAAAAACGCAAAAACGCCCTCTCCGGCGAGCGTTTGTCGGTAGACCTCAACCATATGTTCCAGTCTATTATCGATAGCATAGTCGTTACTAACAAACAATCCGGCGACTACGACGCGTTCCGCCGCGAGTGCCTCAGCATGCTCACCTACGATCCCCAAATTGACGCCGCCGCCTTCCGCGAAGCGCCGAACGCCGATTTGTCAGAGCAACTGATGCAGCAATTTCAGGAATACTACCACCGCAAAGGCGAAACGATTGCGAGTATCCTCATGCCGCAGATACAAGACGTGTTCGCCACCCAAAGCCACCGCTACAAGCGTATACTCATACCCTATTCCGATGGTCGCTCCAATCCGCTTGTCATTACTGCCGATATTGCCGACGCCGTAAAGACAAAAGGAAAATCCATTATTCTCGATATCGAAAAAGCGGTCACGCTGGCTATTATCGATGAAAAATGGAAAGAGCACCTCCGCTCGATGGACGAACTCAAGGACTCGGTACAAGCCGCTTCTTTCGAACAAAAAGACCCCCTCGTGATCTATAAGATGGAG
>JAEUUQ010000165.1 GCA_016787505.1 Saprospiraceae bacterium
CTCACATGCCAATAATCCCTATATTTTCCTATTTTAGCCGCAAAGTCGACCTTTCATGCATATCCATGAGGACCAGCAATTCATCGAAGCCCTTTTACAAGGCGATCACGCGGGGATTAGCGAGATTTACCGGCGCTTTGCGGGCGAAGTAAGGCGGTTTGTATTAAAAAACAGCGGTTCGGAAGACGACGCCCGCGATATGATGCAGGAAGCCCTCATAATTATCACCCGCCAGGCACGCGAAAAAGCGCTGGCGCTCAGCTGTCCTTTCGGCGCCTACCTCTTTCTGGTCGTGCGCGGCAAATGGCTCAACGAATTGCGCAAGCGCAAACGCGAAGCGGTAACAATTGTGGAAGAAGATGGATATACTTACGAAAGGCAGGATATCGCTCAAGCAGACAATCTGCTCCTTCAGGAAGAACGCGAGCAATTGTTTTGGGAGAAATTCAAGCTATTGGGCGAGCGCTGCCAACAACTGCTGCGCCTTTCCTGGGAAGGCAGCCACAATATGGAACAAGTAGCCTCCCTTCTGGGCGTAACGTATGGCTATGCGCGAAAGAAAAAAACGGAATGTATAGACAGATTGATGTTTTTAATTAAAACTTCGCGTGAATTCGCACTGTTGCAATCTCAAATGAAGGGCTGATGGACGAACTATACGATCAATTTGAACGATATCTGGAACAGGAAATGAATCCTCAAGAAAGGCAGGAGATGGACGTATTGATTAAAAACGATCCCATTATTGCCGAGGAATTTCAATTATACCAGCAAATCCGCCTTGCCGTGTCCCGCCGTTCAGCCCAGGAAAAAGCCGACAAACAACTCGAAACTCAATTACAACTCATGGGAAAAAATTATTTTAACGCTTCGGACTCCAATGCTGGGTCGCCTCGTCGATTCTCGCTAAACATCTGGATGGCCGTGGCCGGCGTAGCCGCCGCCGTGGTACTGGCCGTGATGTTTCTGATTCCGGAAAAAGATCTTTACAAACGCTTTCGCGAATTTCCTGACGCCGAGCTAACCCTCAAAGGGTCGGAAACCGAAAACAATCGCCTGACGGATGCCGCCGATTTGTTTAATTCCGGCAAATACGACCAGGCACTTACTATTTTTACCAATTATCTGCAAAACGACGACCCGGGGAATATCGAAGTGCGCTATTATTTGGCGTTGTGCCAACTGGAACTCGGCAATACCGGTTATGCCCGACAAGTGCTGACCAATTTTACCGATAGCGGCTCCGCCTTCGCCACTGACGCCAATTGGTTTTTAGCCCTGGCCCACTTGCGCGAAAATAATATTAATGCCTGCCGCCAAAGGCTCACCCAAATTCCAACAAGCAATACGTATTATAAGGATGCCCAAAAGTTGCTGAAGGCAATTGAAGGGAAGTGACAAGGTGACAAGGTGACAGGGTGACAGGGGTACCTTGTCACCCTATCACCCTGTCACCCTGTCACCTCCTTGTGCCCCCAGCACCCTCAATGCTCCCAGGCATTGATAGCTCATGCACAACAATTCGGCATAAACTACCACCTTTTGGGCACTAGCTTGCAAAAACAACGCATGCGGCGAAGTCCACGACCTGGGGCCGAATATCATGATGGTAATCTGTATGGCTAATAGTGCGCCAAAGACCAGAAAAGCGCCGGCGTATCTATTGGGATAGCGGGGTTCATTGCTTATGGCCAGGCCGTAAGCCACACTCATGCCCAAAAAGGCGATAAACCCCGCCCTGACAAATAAGGTATGCCGAAAGTAGTTGACATCGAGGGGAGTCTGGGCTATGCCAATAT
>JAEUUQ010000380.1 GCA_016787505.1 Saprospiraceae bacterium
CTGGGAAAAGACCGCTTCGGCAAATCCAACAAAGCAGCTGCTTTTGACGGCGCCTCGGAAGTGACCGCCGCTAATTCGCCGCAGCTCAACTCGCCGCTTACGACCGTCAGCTTCTGGGTGAACCCCAACAGCCTGCCCGGCAATGGGGAAGTCTTCCTGCTGTCGTTTGGCGGCTGGCAGCAGCGCTGGAAAATATCGGTACCTTCGCATGGCAAACCGGTGTGGACAACTAACCACTCTAACGGTATCTCCGACATGGACAGCGGCGACGGCAATACACTGACAGTTGGTACCTGGACGCACGTGGTGATGGTACACGACGGCGCCAAAGACAAGATATATTTTGACGGCGAACTGGTAGCCGAGAAAAACGTAGCAGGCACACTTAACAGCACCATTTATCCGCTCGGCATCGGCTACAACGTAGTAGACGGTGGCAACTGGTTTGACGGCTTGCTCGACGAAGTGCAGATCTACAACGCAGCCCTCGACGACGCAGCAATAGCCGCTTTGTATGCCGAGCAATCGCAACCGCCGGCAGGCGGTGACAACGAAGCGCCCAACGCACCGCTCAACCTGGCGGCTAATGTGGCTTTCAACAACGTAGAACTTTCGTGGCTGCCCGCCACCGACAACGTGAACGTGACGGCATACAATGTCTACATCGACGGCGTATCGGCCCTTACTACTACGGCTACCAATGTCTACTTCGAAGAATTGACCCCCTTGACGCTGTACAAATTTGGCGTCACGGCAGTCGACGAAGCCGGCAATGAGTCGCTGCCCACTACGCTCGACGTCACCACCGGCCCCGACGAAACGCCCGACGTAACGCCGCCCTCCGTGCCCGGCAACCTCAGCGGTTCACCCAGCTTCAACTCCGTATTGCTGAGCTGGGATGCCTCTACCGATGACACCCAGGTGTCGGGTTATATTATCCTGGTCGACGGCGTACCTTACGACACGGTACCGGCCGGCACGCTCAATATTCTGGTAGGAGGCCTTGAGCCCTCCACCCTGTATTCTTTTGAAGTGGCTGCTTTCGACCTGGCCGGCAATGTGTCGGCGTATGCAGAACTCACGCTCAGCACTACCGAACCGCTCGAAACCGCCGAACCCGGCCTGGTAGCCCATTATCCTTTCGACGGCAATGCCAACGATGCTACGCCGTATGCCAATCACGGCGTCATCGGCGGCAACCCGGTATTTCAAGTACCCGACCACCCCAACGGAGGTGGTATGAATATCAAATTCGACGGCATGCAAGATTCCGTATTGGCGCCTAATGCCGTACAATTGCTATCGGATTATACAACGGTATCTTTCTGGATCAGAGTGGATGGCCAAAATATCCAGGACGCAGAAGCCTATGTGCTCGACTTTGGCCACTGGAATCAGCGCTGGAAAATCTCGCTGCCCCAACACCTGAAAATCGTGTGGACCACCAACAGCAACAACGCGCAATTCCCGAATTTTATCTCCGACATGGATAGCGGCGACGGTAACGAAATGGTCATCGGCTTCTGGTGGTATGTCACGATGGTACACGACGGCACGGATGACATCATCTACGTAAACGGCGTAGAAGTAAATAGAAAACCTGCCTTGGGTAAACTCAACAGCACCGCGCGTCCTTTAGGTTTTGGCAATAACCCGATAGAAGGCGGACAGTATTTCAACGGCGCGCTTGACAATGTCAAGATCTACAACAAAGCGTTGACCGCCGCAGAAGCCGCCGCGCTTTTCCAGAACGGTACGACAGGTATCGGAGAAGTAAACCTCGTGAATGCCTACATCGACCAGGTATTCCCAAGCCCGGCTACCGATCAGATTACGGTCAGGCACAGCCTCCCGTCTAATCAACCGCTGTTGCTGCGCGTATTTGATACGCAAGGCAGGCAGGTAGACGCCTTCGCTTACAACCAAAGCGACGTGGCGAGCGGCCAGTTTTCGATCAATGTAAGCAACTATCCGCAGGGACTTTATTCGCTCAATTTCATATTGGGCGGTAAAAACCTGGGATCGGTGAAGTTTAACAAGCAGTAAGTAGCATTTCATTATTCACACAGGGGCACAACAGATACAATAAATGTATTTGTTGCGCCCTTGTGTGTATCTTTATCCCGATTCACGGTTATGGTCACTCGTTTTACAGAAAATCCAATTCTCACCAAAAACGACATCAAACCCAGCCGGCACGACTGGGTGGTGGAGTGTGTGCTAAATCCAGGCGTCTTTCGTTTTGAAGGTAAAACCTGGCTGTTGTTGCGTGTGGCTGAACGCCCCGTGCAGAAGGAAGGGATGGTGTCTTTCCCTGTGATGAACGGCGATGGGCATTTTAATATTCTTGAGTTTGAAAAAGGCGACTCCAATCTCGATTTGTCGGATAGCCGAATGGTTGGTTATAAGGGTAAGACCTACCTGTCTACTATTTCGCACCTGCGCCTGGTGTGCAGCGATGACGGCGTTCACTTTTATGAACCTGCCGATTTTCCGACCCAAATATTCGGCAGCGGCGTGCTGGAAACCTTCGGCATCGAAGACTGCCGGGTGAGCCATATTGAGGGGGCCTACTACCTCACATATACGCAGGTATCGGAAAACGGCGTCGGCGTGGGATTGATGTCTACCCGGAATTGGCGAAATTTTACACGAGAGGGCATGATTTTGTCGCCCCACAACAAAGATTGCGCGCTTTTTGAAGAAAAGGTCGAAGGCAAGTATTACTGTCTGCATCGCCCCTCGGGTATTGGACTGGGCGGCAATTATATTTGGGTGGCCTCGTCTTTCGACTTGTTGCATTGGGGCAAACACCACTGCATTCTGCATACCCGCGAAGGCTGGTGGGATAGTGTGCGGGTTGGCGCCGGCGCCGCGCCCATCAAAACGCCGGAGGGCTGGCTTGAAATTTACCACGGCGCCGACTACCAGCACCGCTATTGCCTGGGCGCCGTTTTGCTCGATCTACACGATCCCTCCAAGGTGCTGGCCCGTTCGCACCACCCTCTGCTAGAACCTACTTCCGATTACGAAAAAACCGGCTTTTTCGGCAATGTCATCTTCACAAACGGCCATCTCGTAGACGGCGATGAAATAACGATGTATTACGGCGCTTCTGACGAAGTGATCTGCGGGGCTACGCTGTCCATCGAAGAGATTTTGTCGGATATATTAAAGACGGCTTAGTCGTTAAATAACTCGTCTATTGTCATTACTTTCTCTATTAGTCCGAGGCTATGTGAATTGTGCTTGAGTCCTGATGACGTGATCATTGTCAAAATCAGATATTTGTTTGTTTGAGTAACTTCTTTAAATATTCTGATTTTTTCCCGGAGGGATTGGGCATAGTCAGCAGTTAGGGAAAATGCTCTATCATGAAATTTAATCTCGACAATGTTAATGACGCGATCATTGCGGTCAATTAATAAATCAATTTGAATGCCTTTTTCGGTTTCAGTTCCCTTTTTGTAAAAAACTGAAGATTTTGAGTAAACCCCTGCAATGCCTAAGGCCTTTTTTATTTGTGGAATATGTTTCAGGCAAATATTTTCAAAAGCATAGCCGCTCCATGTTTTGTAAGTTTGCGTTTGACTCAGATGTTGCCAGGCGCCGACGCCTTCATGAGTTTTATCTTCTACAAACTGTAAATAAAACAGAGAATATTCATCGGTCAGTCTGTAAAGCTTCTCCTTTTTTTTCTTGTCGAAAGAAAAGTAGGAAGAGATAAATCCTGATTGTTCCAGTTCCTCTAGCGCAG
Organism: Saprospiraceae bacterium; assembly: GCA_016787505.1. Classification (GTDB taxonomy): domain Bacteria; phylum Bacteroidota; class Bacteroidia; order Chitinophagales; family Saprospiraceae; genus JABWBR01. Next base: position 3,758 of record JAEUUQ010000380.1, read on the forward strand.
AAGATGAATTTCCACCTTCTGGCAGCTTAGTGGTTTCTATGATTTGTTGGCGGGTTAGGCCATTCCGTCGATTTGCCAAAGCCCGGATGATAGACTCGTGCCTTTCCGAATGGGCAAAAAGAGAAGGGTACAGTCTTGAAAACTCGTCCTTCAACAAACCATGAGGAGAAAAGCAGATACGGTCAATATTCTGCACCACACTTTCTCCCGCTTCAACCTCTTTTAAATAATGAGGAATCCCTCCAATTGCCATATACAATTCAGCTAAGGCAACCCGCGGTAAATTGAAGTTTCGACTGTTGAGATATTCTTCCGTTTCTGCCAGCGTAAATGGCTGAAGAAAAATGCGTTTGGTTATCCTGTTGTGCAAACCTCCCCGGTCATTAACCACTTTTTTTATCATCCAGGAAGCAGCAGAACCACATATGACTACTACGATATTTTTCTTAACAGCCCAACTGTTCCAAAAGAACCCCAGTGCTCTCAAAAAACCTGAATTGGGAGTTGCGAGCCATGACAGCTCATCGAGAAATACAACTTTTTTTTCCTTAAGCTCAAATTGTTCCAGGTAGGAAATTAACATTGTAAATGCATCCAGCCAGTTGGTTGGTATTGGAATAGTAAGACCAGTATTTATTTTTTTGGTGATTTGATAAACAAAATTCCTGATTTGTTCCTGGCGTGGGGCATTTTGAATTCCCGTTACATCAAAAAGTATACGGTCGCCAAATACCTCATTGATCAAAAATGTCTTTCCAACACGGCGGCGCCCAATGACGGCTACCATTTCAGCTTCTGCCGTTTCCAGGGCTTTATGCAAAATCCTTTGCTCTTCCTTCCGGCCTATCAGTGTTTTTTTCATTTGTGGAAATTCAATGCGGCGAAATATAGTCAAATATACCGACATTCCGCCGCATCTCAAAAAAAGAACGGGCGAAATCTATGCTATTTTGTATGCATTCCGCCGCATCTTTTCTTTTTAATCAACCAAAATCACCTCCCCCGTCTCCTTGTCAAAAAAATGGATTTTCTCCAAATCTATCCATAGCGTCATTTTGCAAGGCGGATCCACGGCTTCATCGGCGGCAAGGCGGGCGGTAAACTGCACGTCTTGTAGCAGGGCAAAAGCGAAACTCTCGTGCCCCAGCCGTTCCACGAGTTGGATATCGGCTTCAAACGAGGCGTAACTGGCTTGATCTTTCTCGGGGCGTGCATGGATATGCTCGGGGCGGATGCCCATGGTGATATCTTTGCCGATATAGGCCTCCAATGCCTGGCTTTTGCCGAGTTGGGCCGCCAGCACGTTAGATTTATCTTTAAAAGACAAACCATTTTCTCCTTTCTCTATGGCGCCCTCGACAAAATTCATGGGCGGCGAGCCGATAAACCCTGCAACAAACCTGTTTTTCGGGTGATTGTAAAGGTTATATGGCGTGTCGATCTGTTGAATTTCTCCTTTGTTGATCACCGCAATGCGGTCGCCCAGGGTCATCGCCTCTACCTGGTCATGGGTAACATAAACCACCGTGGTTTGCAGTTTTTGGTGCAGGCGGGCGATTTCGAGGCGCATCTGGCCGCGTAGTTTGGCGTCGAGGTTGCTCAGGGGTTCGTCGAAGAGGAATACCTTGGGGTTGCGTACAATGGCCCGGCCAATGGCCACCCGCTGTCGCTGTCCGCCCGACATGGCCTTGGGCTTGCGGTCCAGCAGCGGTTCGATTTCCAGTATCCGGGCGGCTTCCATCACCTTTTCGCGGATGGTCTTTTTGTCCAGTCCTCCTATTTTTAAACAAAAGGCAAGGTTGTCATACGCCGTCATGTGTGGGTATAAGGCATAATTCTGGAAAACGATGGCAATATCGCGATCCTTTGGTGGCAGGTCGTTGACTATTTTGTCGGCTATCCGCAATTGGCCCGAGCTGATCTCTTCCAAGCCGGCGATCATGCGCAATAGCGTGGATTTGCCGCAGCCCGACGGCCCTACGAGCACCATGAATTCTTTATCCCGGATCTCCAAATCGACATCTTTTATGACGTTGACTTTGCCGAAGTTTTTGCTGACCTTTTCAAATCGAATGGATGCCATGTCGTTGTTTTTTTTAGTAACGTCCCTGGAACGTCCTTGGGGGTGACGTCCTGGGAAAATCCTTGGGGGTGACGTCCTGGGAAAATCCCGGGAGGTGACGTCCCTGGGAAAATCCTTGGAGGTGACGTCCCTGGGAAAATCCTTGGAGGTGACGTCCTGGGAAAATCCCGGGAGGTGACGTCCCTGGGAAAATCCTTGGGGGTGACGTCCTGGGAAAATCCCGGGAGGTGACGTCCCTGGGAAAATCCTTGGGGGTGACGTCCTGGGAAAATCCCGGGAGGTGACGTCCGGTGCGGTCACCCCCCCCCAGCCAATTCCCTGCCGTCACCCCCTGAGGTGCTTCCCTGCCGTCAACCCCTCGGCGAGCACCCGTGCCGTCACCCCCCCAGCCAGTTCCGTGCCGTCACCCCCCCAGCCCGTTCCGTGCCGTCACCCCCTGAGGTGCTTCCCTGCCGTCACCCCCCCAGCCAGTTCCGTGCCGTCACCTTTTCAATCGCTTGCAGGCTCAGCAGCGCTTCGATAGTCGACTCGGCGCCGGCATTGCGGTTCACGGTTGAATCGCGGTTGATGCCGTCGTAGGTGCGGCCGGTGGCCGGGTCGTACATAGCTTGTCTCGCCGGGTTATTTCCGAAAAACCAAGTGGCCAGTTGTTCGGCAGTGCGGGCAAACGTGGTATCGCCGGTAAAGCGATATGCTTCCACAGAGGCAAAGACCATGGGTCGGATGTCGTAGGCGATCTGCGAAAAAGGCTTGACGTCTCGTAATTCCAACTTTTCGGTTGTTTTCACAACCTTAAATTCGTGCAAAAATCCCTTTTCCAGGCAATAGGGGTAAAAATAGCGCACCTCGTTCAGCCCGGCCTGAATAAACGGTTTGTGGCCCAGCGAACGCCCGGCCAGAAGCAGGGCATAGGCCTGCGAGTTTCCCCAGGCGTGCCAGTAGTTTTGCCAGCTCAAAAAAGCGTAGTGTGGCGGCGTTTGCGCGTCGCCGTATTGCACGCCGAGCAACAGATTGCCCAACGACAACATCAGCGACTTGACCTCCTCCGAGGGTTGTGCCCGGTAGTAATTGGCCAATCCAATCACGATCACCGAAGCCTGGTCGGCGCCCAATTCGGCCAGGCAGGCGGGGATGGAAATTCCTTCGAAATCAATAACTCCAGCATCCGGCGAACATAATTGCTGCATGTGGGAGACCAGGGTATCCATCACCGGGCGGATTCGGACTTGCAGCTCTTTCAATTCGGTTGCTTGCAACAAGTTGAGTTCCGACAAGGCCCAGAAAGCCCGCCACGACCACCAGGAGGCTACGGCTTGGCTATTGCGGTGGGTTTTGTTGATCTCTCCGCCCGGCAGCAGGAAGTTGTAAAAATAGCCGTTTTCGGCCTGCATATACAGCAAAAACTCTGTCAGTCCCCGTATTTTTTCCAGCCCGTCGGCGTCTGGCGTGGAAGCGTATTGCCGGCAATACCACACCAGCGCCCTCGCTACGTCATCTACGCAGGTAAAACCTTCGTCTTCATCGCTCACAAGCCGGTAATCGGGCGCCTCGCAGTATATCCAGACGGCGCCGAGGCGGCGGTCGCCCACCTGTATCTCTTCGTAGAGGTGATCGAGGTGCGCGGCGTTGAGCAGGCTTTGCGGAGCTTCTTTTTTCGCCGGCGTGCACGATGCCAATGCAATAGTCAGGAGGTATATGGACAAGGTTTTTATCATCATGATTTTTTTAATTCGGTCAAGACCTCATCGGTTACCACTGTGGCAAAACTTATCGCGTTATCCGACATAGCATACGGAATGACCAGTCGGCCTCCATGTGCGAGCATACCGCAGGTGTAGAGCACATTGGGTACGTAGCCCTCGCGTTCTTCATGATTTGGGCTGAGCAGGGGTCGTTCCAGGCTGGCCAGCACCTTGCCGGGGTCGTGCAAGTCAAGCAATGTTAAACTCAGCACATATTTCCGCATGGGCCCAACCGCGTGGGTAAGCAAGAGCCAGCCTTGCGGAGTTTTTACGGGACTGCCGCAATTGCCCATTTGTAGCATTTCCCAACCGCGTTGGGGCTGTTGCAGAGGGCGGTAATCGTCCCAGTGGCATAAGTCATCGGAGAACATGATAGACAGATTGCGTCCGCCTTGCCGGCCTATCATGGCGTATTTACCCTGTACTTTTTCGGGGAAAAGTGCAAAGCCTTTGTCGGAGGCGGCTTTGCCGGTAAAGGGTTTGATTTTAAAATGCTGAAAATCCAGCGTTTCTATCAGGTGGGGGTGAATAGTCCGGCCGTTGTAGGCTGTATAGGTGCCGAGGTACCATTTTTTTTCCTTATCGGTAAATTGGACGAAGCGGGCGTCTTCCATGCCGTTGGATTCGGCGGCGGAATGCGGAAACAATACCCGGCTGCTGAGGGGAGTATCGTGGTCAAACGTCAGGTTGTAACACTCATCGGCGACGCCGGCTGCCGGCTGTCCGCAGGTTAGTTTGGAAGATACAGGGTCGAGGGCGATGTCGCCGGCGGCATTGACTACGCCCGTTTGGAAAACGATGGACGAAATATGGCCCTCCCCGGTAGCCCGTAGTGACATCACAAATCGAAGATCGCCAAATGACAGCCCGCTTTGGTCGGGATGCGGCACAATCGAAGGATTAAAAAGGGCGGCCGCCTGTATGCTGTATTCGTGGGTAAAATAAGCGCCGAGGAGCAGTTTTTTGGTAAACGACAAGTCGCCTACCGGTACATAGGCTGTTACGCGGGCAAAATTATCCATAAAGGCCCCCTTCAAATTGAAATGCCGCTCCTCGAAATTATCAAGGATAGCCATCAACTGCGCCATGGCGGCAGATTCTTCCAGTTTGGCCATGTATTGCGCCACGGGTTCAAACCGGGCGGCATGGCCGAAGTCGAGAAATTTAAGGATTACTTTCCTCGGGTCGGCCTTGAGCCGGATATCCGTTCTTTTGATGTCGATCATCGTTAAATATTTTGGTCAACCTTTTAACCCTGTTGACGCCATACTCTGAATAAAATGCCGTTGGAAAATTGCGTAAGCAATAATAATCGGCAAGGCCAACACAACGGCCGAGGCCAGTTTGACGCCCAACTGCGCTTCCGCCCTGCCGCCCACGGCAAACAAGGTGACGAGTTGCGGCATGGTCATCAATTTCTCTTCGCGAATCACGATGAGCGGCCACAATACGTCGTTCCAGGAGTTCATGAAGGTGAGAATGCCCACCGTGATGATCGTGGGGATGATATTGGGCCATATAATCTGGAAGATGATGCGTAGTTCCCCGCAGCCGTCTACCCGGGCGGAATGGATGAGGTCGTCGGGAATGCTTTTGAAAGCCTGCCGGAATAGCAGGATGGCAAAGGCGCTATTCAGCGCAGGCACTACCAGCGCCGCCAGACTGTCTATCCACTGGAATTTGACCATCAATATGTAATTGGGGATGAGGGTGATTTGAAAGGGCAGGGTCATGGTGAAAATGATGATGAAAAATAGCATGTTTCTACCCCTGAAAGGCAATTTGGCCAGCGCATAACCGGTAGTGGAGCCAAATATCAACACCCCCAGCGTAGATAAGCCCGCCACAATTACGCTATTGAACAAAGACCGCCAAATGGGGATTTTACCAGCCATCTGCGCGTAATTGTCCCAGGTGATTCCCTTCGGCGCTACCCCCAACTCCCCGATCTGCGCCTCCGGCGTCAACGAAGCTAGTATCATCCAATAAAATGGATACAAAAATGACAAGGCCGCCCCACCCAACAGCACGTATAAAATGAATTTGTATGGCTTAAAAACCCCCATATTGAATTAATTAAAAAATCATTCGTAATCCGTAATCCGTAATTCGTCATTCGTCATTCTCAATCGCGTATTTCTGCACCGCTACTACCATCATAATTAACATGGCAAAAAACAACCCCAGCGTAGCGGAATACCCCATGTGATAATAACCGAAAGCTTGTTTGTAAATATAAAGCATCGCCGAAAGCGTGCTATTCAATGGGCCGCCGTCGGTCATGATATAGGGCTCGATAAACAAACTAAAACCGCCGAGGGTGGAGAGTATCACCACCATAAAAAAAGTGGGATTAATGGCCGGAAACGTGATATACCTGAATTGTTGCCAGGAAGAAGCTCCATCCACTTCCGCGGCTTCATAATAGCTTTTGGGCACGGTTTGCAAGCCCACCAGGAATAGGATCACGTATAAACCCACGTTTTTCCAGGTCGCCATGATCGCAATAGATACAATGGCCAGGTTGGGATTCGACAGCCATTCTACTCTACCCAATCCCATATTGATCAGCAAGCGGTTGAGCAGGCCCGTTTCCAATCCAAAAAGCTGTTGCCAAAGGATGGTAACTACTACCCCCGATATGACTACCGGCATGAAAAACGATGCCCGGAAAAATCCCCGCGCAAATAGTTTTTGATTGAGAAAATAAGCTAATGCCAGCGCTATTACTATTTGCAACGGAATGTGCACCAGCAAAAACTGGAAGGTATTTAAAATGGCTTTCCAAAACAACCTGTCGTTAAATAAGCGCCAGTAATTCCCCCACCCCACGTATTCCATCGGGGCAATGATGTTCCACTTGTGGAAAGTCAGCACAATGGAAAATACCACAGGGAACAGCACAAACAGCGCCAGGTGCAGCAAATACGGAGATACGATTAAGTAGGGTAATGTTTTTTTCATGTTGGTGACAAGGTGACGGCCACGTAGGGTGAACGTTTACCGTTCACCACCTCGGTGGTAACAAGGTGACGAATCAATTTCCTAAAAGTACATTCACTGCACGTTCCGCGTCAGCTACCGCTTTTTCTGGAGTTTTGGTCTGGTACAATACGCAGGCTTCGTATTCCTGCGATAAGATATCAAACACCTCGATCAATACCTCGCAATTGTCGGCGCCTTTGACGTGTTTGGCCTGCCGGGCAAAAACCTGTAGTTTGGGGTTTTGGGCAAAAAAAGCCTGGAAAGCGGGTTTGAGCTCCAAATCTTTTCTGCGGGGCAATTGGTTGGTGGTTTGCAAAAACTGCAGGTCGCCATCCTCGCTGAGCATCGTTTTAATAAACTCGAATGCCAGCTGCGGATTTTTGCAGGTATTAAAAATGACCATGCTTTTGGGGTCGCAATAAGTATACACGGGGCCCTGGTGGCCGTCGGGTACGGGTATAGGGCCGAAGTTGTATGTAAAGCCCTCTCTTTTGTATTTTTCCAGGTATTCGATTTCCCAGGGGCCGGTCCACTTGGTGGCGTATTTTTCGGCGACGAACAAGTCCTGCCCTGCCGATTCGACCTGCCGGGAGAAATAATTATTGCGGTACAGGGTCTGCAAAAAGCGGAATGCTTCGACGGCGTATTCGTTATTGAAATTCGCCCGGCCGTCTTTTACGAGAGGCATCCCGCCAGAGGCAGCCAGGTATAGGGGGTAAAAATTGAACAGGCGCTGGTACCAGGCCAGCTTGACGGAGGTATTGCCAAACCATTGATCGACATAGCCGTCGCCGTCGGTGTCTTTTTTGAAGTTTTCTGCTGCCTGCAAGTAGGCGGAATAAGTCACGGGGATGCTATCCAGGCCCATTTCTTTCATGATGCGCTGGTTGTAAATAGTCATGATGGGGTTGATCTTCCAGGGCACCTGGTAGATATGGCCGTCGCTGGAGGTGATTTCCCGGATGGTGAGGGAGTCGCAGCGCGACTGGATGAATTCCATAAATCCGTCGAGGGTATCGAGCGGCACGAGGATGCCCGACTGGCTGTAAAACTCTACCAGTCCCTGCCAGATGTTAGAATAGATATCGGGGGTAGTTTTGGCAACTACGGCTGCCAGGATGATCTCTTCGCTCGATTGCCCTTCGGGAACGGGCTGGTATTTGACCGGGCTATCCGGATGGTCGGCGTTCCACCGATCTACCGACCATTGGGCAAACTTGATTTCGCCCCCGTTGTTGGATGACCAGTACTCTATGGCGTGCCGGTTGTCGCTGTTTTCTTTTTGGCACGAAGCGAATAGCAATGTCGCCCCAAGCAGGTACAAAACAGCATTCCCCGGATTAAAAAATTGCACTAGTTTTTTTGCCATAAAGTGCTGGTAATAAGCTTTCGGCAAGTTCCGCTTTTCCTTTCAATGCGAGTAGTATTTTGCTGCGGATTTTTGGTATTATTACCGAAGGTATTTAGTGAGGTCGCACTAAATTAATACATCAATCCAAACAGCCAGCAGGCGGGATTGTATGAGTAATTTATCCATTCTGCTGAATTGATTCAGCACATTAAGGTATAAAATGCTGAATTCATTCAGCATTTTGCAAAAAACTAACTACCCAATACCAGCGCCGTCATACTGCGCAACTCGTCTACCAGCACTGTTTTAAAAGGTTCCAGGTACCGCAGTTTGTGTGTGTGCATAAGCGCTTCGAGTGTTGGCCTGGTTAGCAAAAAGCGGTCGGTGCCGTCGGGCATTGCAAAGCGGCCGTGGCCCAGGGGGATCATCTTGTGTGCCAGTCCCACATCTGTTGCCACTCGCAGAAATAGCGACCCACCGGGCCGCAGCACCCGCGCCAACTCGCCGAACATCTGCCTGAAATGCGCTTCATTATCGGCAAAATGCAACACGGCAGAGCAAATAACGTGATGGAAAAAGCCATCAGGAAACGGCAGGTCTTCTACCGGAGCTACCAAAAAGTTGTCATCGGGAATCCCCGGGTAATTGCGCCGCAAGGCCTCCACCGCCACCGGATCCCTGTCGGCGCCGAACACCCGGAAACCCTGTTGCACAAACCAATGCAGGTTGCGCCCGGCGCCCGCCCCGGCATCCAGGATAAGTTCCGAAGGCGCGTAGCGGTCTTTCATGATTTGGTCGAGTAGGTATATGTCGGTTTGACCCAGGAGACTAGAAAGCGCGCTCATTTTTTTTGCTAAAATATGGATTTTCTGATTACCTGTTTTGGCAAATTGTAATATCTTGTAATACACCTATTTACAAAAAAATGAAAATATACTGTATCCCATTCGCTTTCGCCCTACTTCTGCTCCAGGCTTGCAGCCCGGCAAAACAACTGCCGCATAGCCAGCCGGAATTGTACGACCACCATGTGCACTTTTTGAGCCCTGGATTTATCGATTTCTGGAAAAAAATGGGCATTCCGTTTTCAAAAGCGGATCATTTTTATTCTGACGTGGATTCGATTTTTAGTCTGTCAGGGTGTGGAAAAATGAAATTGATCTCTATGGCTTATGTGTTTAGCTCCGAAGAATTTGGCGGAGGCAGCAAGGACGCCATCGATCAAATGAGAACCGAAAATGATTACCTGGCTGCGCTCAAAAGCAAATACCCCAGCCGCATTAGCGCCTATTACGGCATCGACCCCCTCCAGGCATATGCGGTGGATGAAATACAGCGATGCCACAAAACGCTAAAATTGGACGGTATTAAATTGCACGGCAATGCCTCTCAAATTTATCTGACAGAACCGGTGCACTTGCAAAAAGTAAAAACGGTTTTCCGCTACGCTTCCGACCATAAAATTCCCGTATTGCTGCATTTTGATAATTCCCATCCCAAGTTTGGAGAAAGGGATGTGAGACTTTTGGCTGACTCCGTATTACATGGACTCGCATTTGTGGATTTACAAATCGCTCATTTTGGCACTTCGGGCGGATTTACCCAAAAAACGAAAAATGTCCTGGATGCGTTTATCGGCCTTTTTAATGAAAAACATCCCATTTCTACTCAAAACAT
>JAEUUQ010000281.1 GCA_016787505.1 Saprospiraceae bacterium
AAGCCTGACCCACGACAGCATTATCATCCAGATACCCTACCTCCAAGGCCGCCGCCGCACCGAGTTGGAGCAACTACTGGCGCTGTTCGACCAGTCGTCCGTCACTGCCAACCCCCATTTCCTAACCGTTGACGAGGACGAACTGCCCGAGCGCTATCGCCCCCTACTGCGTCGCCTGCAAAAAGCCGTCGCCGACCCGGTCGTCCGCGAAACGATGGAAGGCGAAGACGATATCATCGAGGAGATCAAGGATTACCAACGGCTGATTACGTCCAAGGAACAAATCATTGAAGCGAAGGACAAAGCCATTGAGGCCAAGCAAAAACGGATAGAGCGCGCCGTATTGAAATCCTATGCCGCGGGCACATCGATTGAAGATTTGGCTGAAATCTTTGACTTAAGCGCGGCAGAGGTGGCGGACATACTAAAGGATGCGCGATAAGTACGATTGGGTTGAATTGACGTGTTGGGCGTATGGGCTTGCAGCAATATCGTAGTGTGAAAAATTAAGATGAATTGGTCTTAATTAAAAAAATAGTAGTCGTTTGAAACATCGCCTTTAAAAGGAAGTATAAGATTGTCAATGTACTTCGCCGGCGAAGTATAGATAAACTGAAAGCCGTACCCTTCAATTGGAGCGATATGAAACACCAAACCCTCATCGCCGAAATTCACCGTCTCATAGCCAGGGATGAAATGCCGACCGCGTTGAAAATCATGCGCGGACTACTCGAAAATACGCCCCAACTCAACGAAATCCTTCAACAATCGGGGCGATTGGAAAATATCCGAAGGCAAATACGTATCGGAATCGTCTCACCTGCCGATGCAACGCTGGAGCAAAACCGCATCCGACAGAGCGTGCTCGAATTGCTCTCCGAAATTGAACAACAAGGAGCTCCCCCAACTGCTATAGGCGATCTGCTCGCCGCCGTGGAGCAGGAAAGCGCCCGCCCGGAACTCCGGGCCGAATTCGAACTCGCCGTTTCTATCGTAAACAGCAAAAACGTCGTAGTAGGCTCCAACATATCGGCAGGTGGCGACGTGCATATCGGCGACCGAACCATCCATACTGAAAGCCAGGTTAGCCGCAGGCTGCGGCTATTTTCTCTTGTATTCGTGCCGGTATTGGCGGGTATTGGAGCATTTTCCTGGTTTCAGTGGAAAGAACTGCAAACCCCGCTTGTGCTGAAAGTCCGGGTAGAAAATAGTACACCCAATCCCGAACTGCCCGAACCCGAAGCGCAACTCATGCTCACCTACGGTCAAAAAACAGAGACAAAAACAGCCGTCAACGGCGAGGCGCTGTTCGAGGGCATCCCGGCGAATTTTCGGGAAGAACAATTGCGTTTGCAATTTTCAGCCGAAGGTTTTAGGCCGATCGACACGACATTTTCTTTTGATGATGAATTGGTGGTGTTGGCTGTGCGGAGGAACGGCGACCTAGCGACGCTCTCCGGCATCATCACCGACGCCGCTTCCGGGCAGCCGCTTGAAGGCGTCAGCGTTTCCATCTCCTGCTGCCAAACGCTCACCGACGCTACAGGACAATTCACCCTGCGAATTCCTCCCGAACATCAGCGATTGAGCCAGCGGCTCGATATTTTCAAAAACGGTTTTGTGGCGAAATCCGTTACGACGCCTGTCATTCCGGGGGAGACGCTCCGGCAGGGCATGGTGCGGCATTAATCAACCAACCCTTTCCACATCATGAAAAACGTTTTTCTCACCGTCCTGCTTTGCGTTTTTTGCGCCCCGTTATTTGGACAAATTCAAGTTGGGTTGGTGAGGGAGCAGAATTCCAAGCGAAAACCCATCCCCGGTGTACAGGTCAATTTTTCAGGGGCGGTTCCTACCATTTCAGATGATAATGGCCATTTCAGGCTGGTATTTCAGGGAAAAAAGCCCGGCGATATCATTTTTATTAATGAAATCCGCAAATCCGGTTACGAACTCGTCAATGAAAAAGAACTCAAGGCACTGAAGATCAGCGAAAACGAAAAACTGGTAGTAGATATCATACTGGCGAAAGCCGGGGCGGTAGATGCCGCCAAAAAAGCCTATTACGACGTATCGGACAAGGCCCTGCTGGCGGGATTCAACCGAAAAAAACAGGAACTACAAGAGCAACTCAAAAATGCAGAAATATCGCAAGGAGAGGCTTGGGACAGGTTCAAAGAATTGCAAGATCAGTACGATCGCCAAAAACAATCGCTCGACGAACTCGCCGAAAAATTCGCCAGGGTCAATTTCGACGACGTGAGCGAAGTGTACCGCCAGGCATTGGAGTTATTTAAGGAAGGAAAAATTGACGAGGCTATCGCAAAATTGGAGGAGGCCGATTTTCTCAACCGTTCAGAGCGTCATCTCATGAACAGGGAGCGAATCGAAATTGCCCTGAATGAATTAAAAAAACAGAAGGAAGAAAACGAAGAAGGCTTCAAAAAAGATTTAGAAGCCATGCTGCGACAGGCAAAAATGTATATTTCAAATGGGGAGCCTGCGGATGCACTGGGAATTTATGAAATAGTTATGCAGGTCGCCGAAGATAACCTGGTTGTCCTCCAAACTTGTGCCGATTTTTTTGTCGGCCAAAATAGGCCAGAAAAAGCCCTGCCCCTTTTTGAAAAGATCATCGCCCATCCGGAAGCGGATGCCGAACAAAAAAGCAAAGCCTCCCAATATATCAGCACCCTTACACAAAAAAAGGATTGAATTATGAAAAGTATCTTCTACTCCCTCATTTTTTGGAGCGCCATAGGCAATCTCTCTGCCCAGGTCATCCAAATCGGTATGGTGCGCGAACAGAATTCCGGTGGCAAGCCCATTGCCGGAGTGCAGGTCAATTTTCAGGATGCCGTACCAACTAATTCCGACGACAGAGGCTGGTTTCGTTTGGCCTTTCGAGGCAAAAAAGCGGGGGACGTTATTTTTTTTCAGGAAGTCAGAAAGCAAGGTTATGAAGTAGTGAATGAAAAGGAATTGCAGATCATGCAAATCAGCAGCAACGATTCCTTGGGCAACGACATCATTCTGGCAAAATCAGGTAAGCTCGACGCTGCCCGGAAAGAATACTACGATATATCTGACAAAGCGCTGACTGCCGGATTCAAAAAAGAAGAAAAGGCTTTACAGGAAAAATTGGAAAAGTCGCTAATAAGTGTAACGGAATATGATAAACAATATGCTGCTCTTTTTGACCAATACCGTGAGCAACAAAAGAAATTAGACGATCTCTCCGACCTTTTTGCCCGCATCAATTTTGACGACGTGAGTAGCGAGTACCAACGATCGATGGAACTGTTTAAATCCGGAAATATTGACGGTGCAATCGAAATACTCGAAAAAATA
>JAEUUQ010000353.1 GCA_016787505.1 Saprospiraceae bacterium
TACGACTGTACGACTGTACGACTGTACGACTGTACGACTGTACGACTGTACGACTGTACGACTGTACGACTGTACGACTGTACGACTGTACGACTGTACGACTGTACGACTGTACGACTGTACGACTGTAAAATTGGGGTAATAAAGATACGTAATGTTCCCCAGTTCGTATAGTCGTATAGTCGTAAAGTCTTAAAGTCGTAAAGTCGTAAAGTCTCAAAGTCTCAAAGTCTCAAATAATTTCCTCAAAATCCTCGGGTTTATCGGGGATCACACGTGCCAAAGCCTGTGCGCCTTCCTGTTCCAACCGGGCCACCATTAATTCAACCGCCGCCAAAAAGGGGGCGTCAACCAGGCGTTGCACATCATCGATAGATTGCAGATAATCGTCTGCGCGAAATTTAAAAGCCGCCTCGCAATTTGCCGTTTCAAATTTTACAGTCAGCCGCGTATCCATTTTGAAAACGGTAATTTTTAACTGCGGATGCGGAATATACCCCAGGATGCGCATGAACCAATCGATTATTTAATAGTTTAACCCGCTAAAGATAGGCGAAAAAGCGAAAATGAAAGGAGTTTCGCATAGCCAACTCGCGGCCGGGTTGCTCCATCATCCAATAGAAGTAAGCTTTTATCTAAAAAAAACGGCCATTTCGTCGAAATGGCGGTTATTTTGTATTTACAAATAATAAACTCAAGCAAATGGTACAGTTTTTAAAGATGTTGTTAGCTTCTTGCCTGGGTCTGTTTTTAGCCCTGGTGCTGATCAGCCTCATCGGTATGGGCGTAGTAGCCGGCCTGGTACAGTCTCAACAGCCCAAACACCATGTAGAAGCCAACTCCGTGCTCCATCTCACCTTTGACGATGCCATCCCCGAGCAGACCAACAATATCGAAATGCAGACTTTCGACCTCAAAAATGAAAAGGTGCTGGGTCTCACCGATATCGTAAACGCCCTGGAAACAGCAGCCAAAGACGACAATATCAAGGGCGTTTTTATGGAAGTTGACCAGCTCGCGGCCGGATTTGCCACTTCCAGCATTCTTCGCGATGCCCTTGCCGATTTCCGCAGTCAGGGCAAGTTTGTGCTTACATACTCCAAATACTACACCCAGGGCGCGTATTACGTGTCGTCGGTGGCCGACCAGATCTATATCAACCCCTTGGGTTTGCTCGACTTTAGGGGTTTTGCTGCGCAGGTGCCATTTATGAAAGATATGCTCGACAAAGTGGGCGTCAAAATGCAGGTATACTACGCCGGCAAATTCAAAAGCGCCACCGAGCCCTACCGCCGCAACGATATGTCGCCCGAAAATCGCTTGCAATTGCGCGAATTTCTGGATGAAGCCTATACCCTCTATCTCGAAGACGTAGCCGCTTCGCGCCAATTGCCCTTAGCCGAGTTGCGCCGCCTCGCAGACGGCTATCTCGGCGCTGATCCCGAAGACGCCCTCCGCCATAAGCTGGTTGACAAAGTAGGCTACCGCGACGAAGCACTTGCCGACCTGCGCGGGCGCCTGGGCTTGAAAGAAGACGACAAAATCAAAATGGTGTCGCTCCGGCAGTATTTCACAGCCAAGCCGCCAAAAGTCGATTTGAAGATAAAAGACAAAATTGCCGTGATCTACGCCGAAGGTTCGATCGTGGATGGCAAGGGCGACATGGGTATGATCGGCGATGATAAATACATCAAGGTCATCGAAAAGATTGCCAAAGACGACAAAGTTAAGGCTGTCGTTTTGCGGGTCAATTCTCCCGGCGGCAGCGCCATGTCGAGCGAAAATATCTGGCGCGCGCTCACCCGCCTCAAAGAAGAAGGCAAACCGCTGGTAGTCTCTATGGGCGATTATGCAGCCTCGGGCGGGTATTATATTGCCTGCGTGGCCGACTCCATACTGGCAGAACCCAATACGCTCACCGGTTCTATCGGGGTGTTTAGCGTATTGCCCAGCATGGACAAGTTGTTCAACGACAAACTCGGCATCCACTTTGATACTGTGAAGACGGGGCGCTTTGCCACCGGCTTTTCACCGTTTTACGACCACAGCCCCGAGGAAGCCCGCTACCTGCAAAAACGCACCGACCAGATGTACGAGACTTTCCTCAAACGCGTTAGCGAAGGCCGCGGCAAATCGCGCGACGAAGTCAACGAAATCGCCCAGGGCCGCGTTTGGACGGGCCGCAAAGCCATGGAACTGGGCCTCGTCGACAAACTGGGCAGCCTGGATGACGCTATCGCTACCGCAGCCCATATGGCCAAGATAAGCGAATATCGCCCCGTAGAATATCCCGCAGTGAAAGAACCCATACAGCAACTCCTCGAAGACCTGCTTGGCGAGGAAGAGGAATCAACTATACGCAAATCGGCTATCCGCAAGGAAATGGGCGAATGGTACCCCTATTACGCTTATTTACAGGAACTGAGCGCCTCTAAGGGCATGCAGGCCCGGGTGCCGTTTATCTGGGAGTATCGGTGATTGTTGTGGGTTGTGGGTTGTGAGTTACTAATAATAACCGACAACTCACAACCGACAACTCACAACCGACAACCGACAACCGGTTAACAATTATTTAATACCGCCTTTACCCGGGATTTGGCTACCTTTGCTTCAACTTGAAGTAACCAGTTGATAAATAATGGATTCTGCCAAAATTCTCGTCGTTGACGACGAACCGGATATTCTAGAAATCCTTCGATACAACCTGCAAAAAGAAGGGTACGAAGTATTTTCAGCCTCAGATGGCGAAGAAGGCCTTAAAGTTGCAGAACGCGAGCATCCCGACCTGATCATCCTCGATATCATGATGCCCAAAATGGACGGCGTAGAACTCTGCCGCCAGTTGCGCAGCAGGCCGGCATTCAGCAAAACCCTTATCGCCTTCCTTACCGCCCGCGAAGAAGATTATTCTCAAATTGCCGCCCTGGAAGTTGGAGGCGACGATTACATCACCAAGCCCATTCGCCCGCGGGTGTTGCTCAGCCGCATCAAAGCCCTTTTGCGACGCTCCGACCGCCAGGATAATTACGATGACGAAGGCGCCTTAGTAATCGGCGACCTCATCATCAACCGCGAAAAAGTAAACGTACAAAGAGGAGAAGAAATCATAGAACTCGCCAAAAAAGAATTCGAATTGCTCAACCTGCTGGTCTCCAAACCCGGAAAAGTATTTACCCGCGAGGAGATTTTCAACAAGGTGTGGGGTACTGATGTTATAGTAGGTAATCGCACCATTGATGTACATATTCGCAAATTGAGAGAAAAAATCGGCGATGAGTATATCAAAACGATAAAAGGTATAGGTTATAAATTCGAATTTTAATGCTCAAAAATCCCACGCCGCGGCAAATTGCGGGGTTTTCTTCTTTACTCATCGCGTTACTTTCACTAATTGGCGGGCTGATAGTTTATTTCCTTTTTTATCGTTTGAGCAGCCTCTTATTTTGGATCGCTTTTCCGCTTATTGTTTTTCTGGTAACTTATGTCGTTTCAATTTATTTTTTGAAACAATATATCTATCGGAAAATCAAACTCATCTACAAAACTATTCACCAACGCAAATTACAGCCGGAAGAAAAATCTACCTCTATCGACACCAGCGCGAATATTATTGACGAAGTAGAACGGGATGTAGCCGAATGGGCAAGCAAACAACAGGAGGAAATTGAAAAATACAAATCCTGGGCGGAGTACCGCCGCCGCTTTGTCGGCGATATTTCACATGAGTTAAAAACGCCCATCTTCAATATTCAGGGCTACCTTCACTCCCTGCTTGAAGGCGGTTTGCAGGACGAAGCGGTCAATATGACCTTTTTACAAAAAGCCGCCAAAAATGTTGATCGCCTGCAAACGATCGTAGAAGACCTCAGCGCCATCTCCCGCCTCGAATCGGGCGACCTCGTACTCGATATTCGCGTATTTGATATCCGGCAACTTACGGAAGAAGTGTTTGAAGACCTCGATTTTAAAGCCAAAAACCGGCATATCAAACTGGAGTTTAAGGAAGGCGCCGCCACCAATTACCGGGTGCGCGCCGATCGCGAAAATATCCGCCAGGTGCTCATCAACCTGCTCAGCAATTCGATCAAATACGGCAATCCCGACGGCCGCACCAAGGTAGGATTTTATGATATGGATAAACATATCCTCGTAGAAGTTGCCGACAACGGTATCGGCATTCCCGCCAAACACCTGCCCCACGTTTTCGACCGCTTTTACCGCATCGACAAGAGCCGGTCGCGCGACCAGGGCGGCTCGGGGCTCGGACTGGCCATTGTAAAACACATCATCGAAGCGCACCACCAAACCATCAATGTGCGCAGCGCACCTAACGTCGGATCAACTTTCGGATTCACTTTAGAAAAAGCATAATTGGTCAACTCCACGCTTTTGTGTTTCTTTGCACCCTGTTTGGAAATATGATGTAAAGAATATGCTTAATGTTACTGATGTTTTTCTGAAATACGGCGATCGGGTGCTCATGGATCACCTTGATGTCGTCATTGGCGATCGCGACAGGGTAGGGCTTGTAGGGCGCAACGGCGCAGGCAAGTCTACTTTGCTCAAAATTATTGCCGGCGATATCACCCCCGATGACGGCCGTGTGAGCCGCGCTTCTTATAGTACGATGGGTTTTCTCCACCAGGAGATGAACCTGCCCAAAGGCCGTACCGTGATAGAAGAAGCCCTTACCGCTTTTGACGAAGTCAAAAAAATGGAACTGCGCATCACCCAGTTGCACGACGAAATCGGCCACCGCACCGACTACGAAAGCGCCGAATATACTAAGTTGCTGGAGGAATTCGCCGACCTCACCCACCGCTTCGACCTGCTGGGCGGCCAATCAGCCCAGGCTGATGCCGAACGCGTACTCAAAGGCCTGGGCTTTAAGCCTACAGACATGCAGCGCCTGACCGACGAATTTAGCGGGGGCTGGCAAATGCGCGTGGAATTGGCCAAGATGTTGCTCAAAAAACCCGACTACCTGCTGCTCGACGAACCTACCAACCACCTCGATATCGAATCTATTTTGTGGCTGGAAAGCTTTTTGCAGGATTATCCCGGCGCTATTATTGTAATCTCTCACGATAAACAATTTCTCGATAACGTCACTACCCGCACCGTTGAGATCGAACTGGGCCGCGTATACGATTATAAAGCTCCATACAGCCAATACGTAGCATTGCGCGAAGAGCGCCGCGAAAAAATGATGGCCTCGTATGAAAATCAGCAACGCGTTATTGCCCAGAAAGAAAGGACGATCACCCGCTTTATGGCCAAGGCTTCCAAAACCAAAATGGCCCAGTCGATGCAAAAGCAACTCGACAAGATAGAGCGCGTCACGATCGACCAGGAGGATACGGCTGTGATGAACCTGCGCTTTCCGCCGGCGCCCCGTTCCGGGCAAATCGTGGTGGAAGGCAAAGGCGTTACCAAACAATACGGGAAATTGCTCGTGCTCGACCACGTCGATATCAAATTGGATCGCGGTGACAGAGTCGCTTTTGTAGGCCAAAACGGACAAGGCAAAACCACCCTGGCCAAAATATTGGTCAACCAGCTCACCAGCACCTCGGGGTCGATCACACTGGGCCACAACGTGCAAATCGGCTATTACGCCCAAAACCAATCGGATGCGCTGGGCAATAGCCTGACGGTACTCGAAACTATGGAGCACGCCTCACCGCCCGAGATGCGCACCAGGCTGCGCAGTATACTCGGCGCTTTTATGTTTAGCGGAGAAGATGCTGATAAAAAAGTGACCGTGCTCTCCGGCGGCGAACGCGCCCGCCTGGCGCTGGCCTGCCTGCTGCTGCGGCCCTTCAACCTGCTCGTACTCGACGAACCTACCAACCACCTCGATATGCTGTCGAAAGACGTGCTCAAGCAAGCTTTGCTCGATTTCGACGGCACCCTCATCGTGGTTTCACACGACCGGGAATTTCTTCGCGGACTTACCAACCGCACGATCGAATTCCGAGACCGCCATCTGCACGAATATATCGGCGATGTAGACGCTTTCCTCGAAAAACGCTCGCTCGACAATATGCGGCAGGTGGAGTTGTCTTCTAAAATACCCGCAGCCGCTGCACCACAGCCGAAAAGAGAAATTTCATACGAAGAACGCAAACGACTGCAACGCAACGTATCACAAGCGGAAAAACGCATCGAGAAACTCGAAGAAGAACTCGCCAAACTGGAACAGGTGATGGGAGATTTGTCCTTTTACGAAAGATCCGACGCACAACTGGTTACAAAAGACTATCAGCAGAAAAAAACCGCCCTCGAAGAGGCCATGTCTGAGTGGGAAGAAGCCCAGTCTGCCCTCGATGAAGCCGGTATCTGACCGCCGTACTACAGCCTTGATGCTTGATACCCAACTGATTGATGCTTATTTATAAAAAAAACTAACAGAATTTGAAGCGCAGCATTGTACTTATTTGTAGATTTGCGCTTGTAAGTTCTTCAATTTGACACACAATGAAGTTCTTCATAGATACCGCCAACCTCGATCACATTCGCGAAGCGAAAGATTTGGGAATTCTTGACGGTGTTACTACCAATCCCTCACTGATGGCCAAAGAAGGGATATCCGGCGAGGGAAATATCGTGAAACACTATAAAACCATCTGTGACTTAGTGCACGGAGATGTAAGCGCAGAAGTCATTGCTACCGATTTTTCCGGTATTGTGGAAGAAGGGGAGCGACTGGCAGCCATTGCGCCTAACATTGTGGTAAAGGTACCCATGATAAAAGAAGGGATCAAAGCGATCTCGTATTTTACCGAAAAAGGTATCCGCACCAATTGCACGCTGGTCTTTTCCGCAGCCCAGGCTATCCTGGCTGCCAAAGCCGGCGCCACTTATCTGTCGCCCTTCGTAGGAAGGGTAGACGACATCAACTGGGACGGCATGGCCCTCATCCGCCAAATCGCGGAGATCTACGCCATCCAGGGGTATGAAACTGAAATTTTGGCAGCGTCTATTCGCAGTTCCAAACATATCGTCGAAGCCGCTCAATCCGGCGCCGATGTGGTGACCTGCCCGCTGTCAGCTATTATGGGTATGTTTAAACATCCCCTGACGGATATCGGCCTTGAGCAATTCCTGGCTGATCACAAGAAAGTAAATGAGCTTGTTTTTAAATAGAGGCTATCTTTTTTACCAATGTCAAAAGGAGCAGTTACCCAACTGCTCCTTTTTTTGTAAATTACGAATGAGGAATTACGAATTACGAATGAAATTTTAATTAATTAATAAATTGATAATTACTAAATTATAATCATTCGTAATTCATAATTCGTAATTCGTAATTCCGTAATTCGTAATTCACCCGAGCCCGTTTCTATATCCTCCCGGCAGAAATCTCATCAAAAACGGTTTTTACCAGGATATCCACTTCCTTGGCAGGGTCTTCGCTAAACGTGCCT
Organism: Saprospiraceae bacterium; assembly: GCA_016787505.1. GTDB lineage: Bacteria > Bacteroidota > Bacteroidia > Chitinophagales > Saprospiraceae > JABWBR01. Next base: position 7,431 of record JAEUUQ010000353.1, read on the forward strand.
TTCGTTCTATTGGCGAGTAATACATTGCAAGACAATGCTTTATGGCCAAGAAGGGAACTTAGGCCAAATAGCGCGGAAGTCTCCATTTCAAAATTAGAAATAAATAAACCCTTATGGGTAAAATGTTGCATATTCAGTACGGCTTCTTCTCCCATCACAAGCGGGCCTCTCAATTGGCGGCCCTGAGGACCGTAAAAGCCGGGGCAGGTGAGCGTAATGCCGCGGGGTAGGGAAGGGGCAAACGACGCGAGCAGGGAGTGGTCGGCGCTAAACACATAGGGATTTACGGGTAGTGGGCCCGTTTCGCTGAAAAAAGCCATCAGGCTGTCGTATAACTCCAACTCCTCCAGGTTGTTTTGATAATCGTAAAACTGCATAAGGTTATCGAGCCCGACGCCGTAGGCGGAGACAAGCACCGTGCCGGGGTCAAGAAGAGGCTGAAGGCCCCCGGAAGTGCCTACCCGAAGAAAGGTGAGTTGTCTTTTCTCGGCTCTCGGCAGTCGCGATTCTGGATCAATATTACATAGGGCGTCGAGTTCATTCACCACAATATCGATATTGTCGGTGCCGATACCCGTGGATATCACCGTAATGCGGCGATTGCCCAGCCAGCCGGTATGCGTCACAAATTCGCGCTTGGAGGTTTGGGTATCAATTTTATCAAAATAGCGGGAGATGAGCGCCACGCGCTGGGGGTCGCCCACTGTGAGCACCAGATCGGCGAGGCCTTCGGGGCGCAAATGCAGGTGATAAATACTGCCGTCTTCGTTGAGTATGAATTCTGCGGAGGATATGGGTTTCATAACGTTTATGACGTTGAGATGAACATTGGGCGTATCACACGCCTTACCTTTGCAGGCGTAAAATAACGCATTTCAAACGCTACTGCCAATAAGTAATGTCCATGTTGACAAAAGAAGATATAGCCGGATGGATGGAATCCCTCCAGGACGATATATGCCGCCGGCTGAGCGCTGCCGACGGCCAGGGGAGCTTCCGCGAAGACCGCTGGCAACGCCCCGTGGGCGGCGGTGGTCGCACCCGCATCCTGGAAGGCCGCCACATTGAAAAGGGGGGAGTCAACTTTTCGGCGGTATGGGGGCCTCTACCCGAAAAAATCGGCCTGGCTTTAAACGTGGATGCCGGCCAGTTTTTTGCCACCGGCGTATCTATCGTACTGCATCCCTCCAACCCCTATACGCCCATCATTCACATGAACGTGCGTTATTTTGAAATGGGCGACGGCCGCTGGTGGTTCGGTGGGGGTATCGACCTCACACCTCACTACGTGAATCTGGAAGAGGCCCGCTTTTTTCACGAAACGCTCAAAACGGCCTGTGACAAACACGATGAATCTTATTACCCCCGTTTCAAACAATGGGCCGATGATTATTTTTATCTGCCTCATCGCAAAGAAACACGAGGCATCGGTGGTATTTTTTTTGACAGACTCGGCCCGGAAGCCCCTTACTCCAAGGCAACGCGCTGGGCTTTTGTACAAGAAATCGGACAAACCTTCTGCCCCGTATACCTGCCCCTGCTGGCCGCCAACAAAGACAAGCCATTTTCTGAAAGAGAACGCCACTGGCAATCCCTGCGCCGCGGTCGCTACGTGGAATTCAATTTGTTGTGGGATAAAGGCACCAAATTCGGCCTCGATACCGACGGCCGCACTGCTTCTATCCTGATGAGCCTGCCCCCTATGGCCCAGTGGCCTTACGAATTTATCCCCGAGCCGGGTAGCCCGGAGGAGTTTACGCAATCGATGCTCTCTTGTGGGAAGGTTTAGTGCATACGCAGTTTAGTGCATACGCAGTTTAGTGTTAGGGTTTAGTTTCTAAACATACAGCTAAACCCAATCGCTAAACCCAATCGCTAAACCTTTTAACCACAGGCAGCGAATTCGCACCAAAAGGGATTTTGTAATACAGCGACCATTTGGATGCCTTTCGTTGTAATGGTATGAATACAAGAATCTATTTTTGCCATTGCGTTAGGTTTCCAAACAAATGCTATATTTGACCATATTCGTTCACCCGCTATATTACGCTGTATATGAGACGACTGCCTGTAGCCCGGATTTTTTTATTCCTGTTTTGCTGTGTTTGTGCGCTTCAACGCCTTGATGCGCAGCCGCTGGAGGTCACCAATGCTCCGCCAATTACGCCACAAAACCTGATTACCAATGTATTTTTGGGAGAAGGGGTGGAGGTTATTAGCGTAGATTATTTCGGCGCCAATAAATCGGTAGGATTTTTTAAATACGGAATCGACGAAGTCGGCATAGAACGCGGATTAGTGATGACTACCGGCGCGGCGGTAACACAAGGCGCCTTTGAAACGGGCGTTAACTCTACCGGTAATGCTTTTGCCAGCGTGGATAATATGAGCGCTTTTACCGACCCCGATCTGCAGGCCATTGCCGGAGGGCTTAATATTTATAACGTGACTAAATACGTCATTACTTTTAAACCGATAGCAGATACGTTGCGGTTTCGCTATGTATTTGGTTCAGAAGAATACCCCGAATTTGCCTGTAGTGCGTATAACGATATTTTTGGGTTTTTTATCTCCGGTCCCGGCATCACCGGGCCATATGCCAATAATGCCGCCAATATTGCTTTGATACCGGGCACAAACCTGCCGGTGCGGATTAATAATGTAAACTCGGGCGTGGTAGGCGGCGCTGGAAATATCACCAATTGCACTCCTCCTAATGGTAGCCTCAACTATTCGCAGTATTACAACGACAATAACGGCTCGAATGTGCTGCCTTCTTACGACGGCTATACGGATGTATTTACCGCAGAAGCCATTGTGGTGCCCTGCCAGGAGTATACGATTAAACTTGTAATCTGTGACGTATCGGATGCCGCCTTTGACTCCGGCGTGTTTTTGGAGGCAAAAAGTTTTGGCACCGGTTCGCTTAATGTGGAAGCCACCACAGTGAGCCTCGACGGCTCTATCGCTGAAGGTTGTTCGCCAGGCACGCTTACTTTTTCATTGCCTACGCCCACCGAATCAGATTTGTTTATTGATTATCAAATTATCGGTACGGCCCAAAACGGCGTCGACTACGAATTTATCCCGGCAGACTTGTTTATTCCCGCCGGAGATTCTATTCTAACCGTACCCATTATTGCCATTGAAGACGGCATCGCCGAAGCCCCGGAAACGCTGGTGCTCGACGTACAGCGCGATGTGTGCAACCGCGATACGATTACTATTTTTATAAAAGACAACCAACTCGTCGCTCCCGACTTGGGTTTGGACCAAAGTGTCTGCGCAGGTACGGAGATTCAACTCGACGGTACGCTGAACGTGCCGGTGCCCGAGCCTCCCTGTTTTACCAACGACAATGACCTGCTTATTACCCCCACTAACGTGCCTCGATTCTCGGATATCACGGTAGGAGGCGTATTGCCCCCGATATTGGGGCCGGGCGTTATTCGCTCGGTGTGTATCGATAGTTTATCTCACCGTTGGATCGACGACCTGGATATTTATCTCATTAGTCCGGATGATCAATTTATCGAGTTGACTTCCGATAACGGCGGCAACGGCGGCAACGGCCTGGCTATGGACTATTACCTCCATACCTGTTTTACCACAGATGCCGCTTTGCCTATCAACTTCCCCGGGCCGTTCGCTCCACCTTCTGCCGTACCGTTTACCGGCAACTTCCTGCCCGAAGGCGTATGGTCAGACTTGTGGGATGGCAACAACAAAAGCACCAACGGCACCTGGCGCCTGCAATTGATAGACGATACTAATAGTCTGGAAGGCACCCTGCACAGTTGGACGATTTGCTTTAATCCGGCCTACGAAATAAACTATGAATGGACGCCGTCCACAGGGCTCAGTTGTACCGATTGTCCCAATCCGACTGTCACACCTCAATTGACGGCAACTGATTATGTGCTTCGGGCTTATGACTCGTATGGGTGTGAAGTAACTGACTCCATCGCAATTTCAGCTATACCCATACTCACCCCTCCCAATGTAAGCTGCGGCACCGCTACGGAAAGCACCGTAGCCGTATTCTGGGATGACATCCCCGGCGCATTGGGATATGAGATTAATATCGACAACAGCGGTTGGGGAAGCCCCAACAACGGGTTGTCGCACGACGTCAGCGGATTGGTTACCTCCCAGTCTGTTACTTTTCAGGTGAGAGCCCTGGGCGATTGCCCCGGCGGCATCACGACAATCACTTGTGATGCATTGCCTTGTACGCCCGCCGGCCTGAGC
>JAEUUQ010000401.1 GCA_016787505.1 Saprospiraceae bacterium
CGGCGCGGCGCGGCATCCCAAGCCTCCGGTGAGTACACTGCCCTTTCCGGCACGGGATTTTTGAACCAGGATTTGGGGGATACGGAAGGATGGGAAAGGATGTTTGATGTTTGATTAATCCCACAAACCGACAACTGACAACCGTCAACAGAGAACGGACACCCCACAACCCACAACAACCCAGCATTAAACATTACTCCTCCCGGCCTACCGGGCAAAAAACCGCTCCATAATCTCTTCCAAATAGCGCCGGTCTATCTCATCAAACGAAAATTTTTCGCTGCTGTCGACGTCGAAGACGGCGATGAGGTTGTTTTGCTTGTCAAAAACCGGGACGACGATTTCTGATTGGGAGTTGGGGTCGCAGGCGATGTGCTCGGCGCCTTGTACCAGTGCGTGCACATCGCCCACCAGTTGCGTTTGCCGCTCGCGGGCGGCCCTGCCGCATACGCCTTTGGAGAAATCGATGTGAAGGCAGCCCAGGGTGCCCTGGTAAGGCCCTACCGATAAACGCCCTTCATTTACACAATAAAAACCTACCCAGTAGTAGTAGCGCAGGTGTGTTTTTAATATACAGTTGATCGTGGCCATTTTGAGAATGGCGTCGGTTTCTCCTTCCAGCACGGCGGTTAATTCCTGCACGGCCTGTTCGTAGGCGGCAGTTTTTTCTTCGCTCCCCATGTTCTGGGAAGGCTTGATGAAATAAGGCATTTCTGCGGAGGCGCTCATTGTTTTGAAGTTTGTTTAGCGATGGGGTTGTCGGTTGTCGGTTGTGAGTTATGGGTTGTGAGTTATGGGTTTTTTATTTATGCACTAAACTGCGTAAGCACTAAACTGCGCCGAAGGCGCTACAGTCATTTGCCGGATTTGCGACAAAAGGTAGCGCATCCTTTTACCAATCCAGCGCAAATTATTATTTTCAACTTCAATAAACCTGACTGTAACAATTTTTTCGTTCACAAAAAAATCCAATCGCATATGAAATCAGTTCGACTTCTGCTTGCATTGAGTGTAGTGGCAATATCCATTTCCTTGTTTGCCCAGCAAGCGCCGCTCAAGCAAAATCAGGCTTTGCGCCAAAGCGCCATTATGACCAACCAGACGGAATTCGGCCCCGTTTACAACCAGCCCGGCGCCGAAATGCCTCGCCCGCTGTTTCCTGTTAATACGGAAGGCTCTCGTACTCCTAACCGCGAGGTGATACTGGGTACTACGGTATATGACTTGCAGTCGAATAGCTCAGTTTGTAGGCGCATTTCCGAACAGGATGACAAGATAGCAGGCACCTGGACAATCGGACTCGAGGATCCCAACTACGCTGATCGCGGCACAGGCTATAACGCCTACGACGGCAGCACTTGGGCAGCACAGCCGGCTGCGCGATTGGAATCAGAGCGCACAGGCTGGCCCAACCACGTCTTTACCGGCGACGGCGGCGAATTGATCGTATCGCATACCGGCCAATACCGGCTCAAAGTGCTCAAAAGGGGCGCAGGCGGAGGCGCCTGGACAGAATCGCTCATCCCCTCCAATACGCCCAACGGCGAATTGTGGGCCCGCGCAGCAGTCGGCGGCGATGATAACCAGACCATTCACGTTATAGCCATCACGACACCGGTAGCCAACGGTGGCGTGGAATACGGCGGCATCAACGGCCATATCCTGTATTACCGCTCGCCCGACGGCGGCCAGACCTGGGATATTACGGACGGCATCATCCCCGGACTCGACAGTACCAATTATGCTTTCGGCCGGGCCGACGGTTATTATATCGACGCACGGGGCGACGTGGTGGCCATCGGCATCTTTAACCAATGGAACGACCTCCGGGTTTTTAAATCGGACGACGGCGGCGATACCTGGACTTCCACAGTCGTGCTCGAATTTCCACTCGAAAAATACAATATCGACGACGGTTATACCACCGCCGATTTGTTCAACGACCCCAATGCGCCCGACACGCTGGCCATACTGACCAACGACGAAACCGGCACGGTGATCGTGGATGAAAGCGGCCTGGTACATTGCTTTTTCGGCTTGATGTATGTGCAGGACGACGATACCACCGACGGCAACTGGTCGTATTTCCCCGCCACCGACGGACTCGCCTACTGGAATGAATTACGCGGCGAAAACAACGCCATCCGGGCAGTCAGCGCATTGGATCTCAACGGCAATGACACCCTTGATATCACCGCCATTGCCAATATTGCTCTTTATTATACCTCTATTACCTCACAGCCCAGCGCCGGTATTGACGCAAGCGGCAATATTTATCTTGCATATTCTGCCGTGATGGAGGGTACCCAGTTTATCAATACCGAAGATAACCAGCACTATCGCCATATGTTCGTCACGGTATCTTCCGACCTCGGCGAAACCTGGTCGACTCCCTACGACCTGATCAATGCCGATGTGATGACGGAGGCCGACCTCACCGATTTTGTGGAGGCTGTTTTCCCCAGCGTGGTCCGCGATGTGTCGGATAGCCTGCGACTGGTCTTCCAGTACGACTTCCGCCCCGGCCTCAGCGTGCGCGGCGACATGGACCCCGCGGAAGTGAATTTCATCAGCTATGTCAGCGTGCCGTTGTCCGACCTCGGCATTGTGGGCACAAACGAAGTAGTCCAGCCCGGTTATTTTGAACTAAAGACGCAGCCCAACCCAACGAATGGCGCACTGCAGGTGTCTTTCGAACTTGACGCCCAAGCTGAAACGACCCTGGATCTGCTGAGCGCAACGGGGCAATCCATTAGCAAACTGAGTAGTACCAGCCTCAACGCCGGCCCGCACCAGCTCCAGTTTGACCTGAACCAGTTGCCCAAAGGGGTTTACGTATTGCGAATGGTTTCTGACAACAAAGTAGCTACCACACGGGTAGTGAAGCAATAAGACGGCCATATTACCGGCAAAAAGCCATCCTGGATTAGTCCGGGATGGCTTTTCTTTTTTGTTTTTTATAAATTTTAAAATAAAAACCCTCCCTCCGTCATTTTTTTCAGAAATTGCATACACAACAATCCCCAACATCTCAATAACATCACCTATGCCAAACCCAACTCCATCCCAGCTGCATGCATTGCTGATCGCGATCAACAACTATCCCATTCCGCGCCATCGACTCAATGGCTGTGTGGCCGACCGCGATGCCTTGAAAGGTTATCTGGAAAATCGCTTTACAGCCGATACGCCTACCAGGCTTCGCCTCAAAACGCTGACCGACCGCGAGGCCACTAAAAATGCCATCATAGAAGCATTTAGCCATTTTGACGCCGCGCAAGACGGCGACGTATGCCTGCTGTACTTCAGCGGCCACGGCTCTCAGGCGCCGGCGCCACCCGAATTCTGGCACCTCGACCCCAGCCGCATGAACCAGTCGCTGGTATGCTTCGACAGCCGCGTGGGCGGCAAGGACCTCATGGATAAGGAACTGTCGTACCTCCTCTGGAAAGCGACTAAAGACAAAAACATACACTTCATTGCCGTTTTCGACTGCTGCCATTCGGGAACCATCACCCGCGAGCTGGCCGTCACGCCGCGTATGGCCGAGGCCAGCCCAGTACCCTCAAAATTGGAAGACTATCATGGGTACAAGGACTATAACCAGACCGTCGTAAACGGGCAATTACAGCTCAGTCCGCCGCGCGGCCGCTACGTGCAGCTCGCCGCCGCCAAAGACAAAGAAACCGCCAAAGAGCTCAAAATCGGCGCGCAAACCCGCGGCATTTTCACCTACAACCTGGTGGCCTTGCTGGAACAAGCCGCCGACCAGATGAGTTATGAAGACCTGTTGGGCTCGCTGCGACTGCGCATCGAGGGCAAAGTACGCGAGCAAACTCCACAGCTTATCAGCACCGAACCCAACGATCAGAAGCTGCGCTTTCTCGGAGGCGCGGCGCCTGCACAGTCGCCTTATTTCAATGTGGTCTTTTCACAAGGCCGCTGGGTGCTCGACGCCGGCGCCTTGCAGGGCGTGCCCGCCAATGGAGGAGCAGTAACCATCGAAGACGGCGCCCAGATCAGAATCACCCAGGTAGATCAAAACCGGTCGGAAGTGTCCGGCATGGAAGGCAAAGACGCCAACAAAACGTATAAAGTCAGTTCTTCCCAGTTTGCGCTGCCCAAACTCCTGGTAGCCCTCGACCCCGATGGCGAAAAAGAAGGACTCTCCCTCATGCAACAGGCTTTTCGCTCGATGGCCTCTCCCCTACTGTCGTTAACCACTGACGTCGATGCGGCCACCTACTGGATCAGGGCTACGGGACAATCGTACCGCCTTACCCTGCCCTGCGAGGAACGCCCGCTATTCAGACGCGTGGAGGGATACTCCACCGATAACGCCGAAATATTCCTTGGCGACCTGGAAAAGGTAGCCCGCTGGCGCAATCTGCTCGACCTGACTAATCCGCGCACTACCATCAGCAATGACGAATTCAGCATCCACCTCTACCGCAGCCAACAACCCGGCTACCTCGAAGACGACGTAAAAGTAGAAGAAGCCGACTGGCGCAACTCGCCCGTTTTCCGCTACGATTTTGTCAACGGAAAATGGGAACAACCGGCATTCCAACTCAAAATCGTCAACAAAAGCAATCGCATTCTGTACGTCAGCGCGCTCAACCTCGAAGACAACTTCACTATCAGCAACCGCTTTCTGGCGATGCAGGAGCTGCCGGCGGGAGGCGAAGTATGGCTCACCGAGCTTTATAAAAATTACAACTACCGCACTATTCCGCTTAGCGTAGCCGATGCCTATCACAGTTGGGGCGCCACTGAAAAAAAGGAATATTTCAAAATATTCATCAGCACCGACCCCCAGCTCAAAACCGGTTTTTATAATCAAAAAGGCTTGGAACTCGATTTTCGCAAAACAGAAAAAACCCGCGCCGGCCGCGGAGAGGAGCCCGCAAACCCCGATATCCCCGACTGGCTCACCCGCGAAATAGCGCTCACCGTAGTGCGCCCCATGGAGCAACAAACCTTGAGCGCCGGGCAAGTCGTCACCCTGCTCGACAAGATCAGCATCAAACCGCCGGCAGGGCTTTCGGCAAAGATAGCGCTGACCCCTCGAGGAGAAGCCGAGCGGTCGCTCGAAACAGGGGCCGATTTCAGCCAGTTGTGGGGTTTCCAGGAAGCAGCCGAGCCCTATGCCATGACGCGTGGCTTCAACGAGGCGCCCCCACTGAGTGTGCTTGAACTCTATGACGTAGAAGGCGCCTCGCAAGTCGACGCCGACCATCCGCTCACCGTCGGCCTACAGGATAAGCTGGCTAACAGAGAGTTGGTGATACCGCTGGGCTACGACCCCGAAAGCGGCGCCTACTATCCGCTCGGCATGTCGACTCCCGACGGCGAAGTGCGCATCGAATCGCTGCCCGAAGAAACCCCCGCCGGCACCCGCAGTCTGGGAGGCTCTATCAAGATTTTCTTCCACAAGGTCGTATTGTCGAAATTGGGGTATGCGTACAACCACCCCCAGTTGGCTATAGCCGATTTCACCACCAAGCCGGAAGGCGAAGAGCAGGACGAAGAAGCCTTCAGCTACCTGACCGAAGAAGCTGCCGTAAAATCAAAAGTCGCCGCCGCCGATAAGATCATCTTGTTTATCCACGGCATTATCGGCGATACGACGGTGATGCCCAAATCGCTGCTGCGTATCAAAGACGATAATGGCCAAACAGCGCTCAACCGCTACGACCTCGTAATGACTTTCGATTATGAAAACCTGAATACCCCCATCGAACAAACCGCCAAAGACCTCAAAACGAGGCTTACTGCAGTAGGCTTGGGCGCCGGCCACGGCAAACACCTCACCATCGTGGCGCACTCCATGGGCGGACTGGTGAGCCGTTGGATGATTGAAAAGGAAGAAGGCAACAAGATGGTTAACTATCTCGTCCAGGTAGGTACGCCCAATTCGGGTTCGCCCTGGGCCGACGTATACGAACTGGCCAGCGTATTACTGGCCAGGGCCGTCAACGGGGCGGCATTTCTCAAGCCGTACCTGCTTCCGTTATCGCTATTGGGTAAATTGGCCAACCAGATGTTCCTCACTCTTCAACAAATGGACGCTGAAAAATCGGCTTTTCTCAAAGCCCTTAATGACGGTTCCGACCCTGGCATACCCTACGCAATTGTAGCGGGAAACACCCAGCTTATTCCCGTGGCGATCAGTGAAAAACAACGGCTTGCCCTGATACGCGCACTAAGCCGTTTCCGTCAGCGCGCCCACTACAATGCGCTCGATAAGATGTTATTCAAACTGGCGAATGATATTGCGGTAAGCACCAATAGTATTTGTGAAATACCGGGTAAAGACAAGCGCAAATACGTACCTACAGAGTTCCCGGTTGCTTGCGATCACATCAGCTATTTCGCCGATCCGGCGGGATTGGAGGGGCTCGGTCAGGTCTTAGCAGTTAGCACTTAGCAATCAGGGCTTAGCGGTTAGCGCTGACTGCTAAGCCCTAAGCCCTAATTGCTATTCTTCTGCCTGATCAGGCCTTCCTGTACCACCGAGGCTACGAGTTTGCCGTCGCGCGAAAAAATATTGCCGCGGGTAAAGCCGCGCGCGTTAGACGCGCTGGGGCTATCAATGGCATAAAGCAGCCAGTCGTCGATGCGAAAATCGCGATGGAACCACATCGCATGGTCGAGGCTGGCCAATTGCAGTTTCCAGAAGCTGCCGTGTTCGCCGTGGGGTAACAAAGAGGTAGTCAGCAGATTATAATCGGAAGCATAAGCCAACACCAGTTGGTGGGCTGTTTTGTCGTGGGGCATCGTGCCGCGGGCGCGCATCCACACGTGGCGGAGTGGTTCGTATTTTTCGTTATCAAAAGGGTTGTGGAGTTCTACCGGTCGAAACTCGATAGGGCGGTCTCTGTCGAAAAAGCGCTTGAAATTTTCGGGCAATACATCGCCGAATTGGCGCCCCAGGTCTTCCCAACTAGGCAGGTCATCCGGCCCCGACACCTTCGGCATCTCAATTTGGTGATCAAACCCCTCTTCCGGCTTCTGGAAAGAAGCCGACATATTGAGGATCACCTGTCCGCGTTGAATAGCTCTGATCCTTCTGGTGGTAAAACTACCGCCATCGCGAATCCTGTCTACATCAAAAACGATAGGAATTTCGAGGTCGCCGGGCAAGATAAAATAGGCGTGAAGCGAGTGCACGAAGCGGCCTTCGGGAATAGTCTGCATAGCGGCGCTAAGCGCCTGGGCCAGTACTTGTCCGCCAAACACGCTTTGACTGCCCACGCTATGGCTAAGCCCGCGAAACAAATTCCACTCGATAGGTTCGAGCTTTAGAAGCTCCAATAATTCGTTAACTTCCTTCATTTTTAGTAACTGTTTAGTAGGGTTTAGTGCCTTCGGCAGTTTAGTAGGGTTTAGCTGTATGTTTAGAAAACTAAACCCAATCGCTAAACCCTACTAAACCCTACTAAACCCTACTAAACAATTACCATTTTTATTTTAATTCCTTCACCCTACGTCTGAATCACCCCCACATTAAAACGCTCCACCGGTGCATTATTGGCGGCGAGGATACCTTCCGCTATCCATTTCCGGGTTTCGCGGGGGTCGATAATGGCATCCACCCACAGGCGGGCGGCGGCGTAATAAGGCGTAGTTTGCTCGTCGTAGCGAGCCTGGATATCGTCGAGCAGCTTTTGTTCCTCTTCGGGCGACAGGGTTTTGCCCTGGGCTTTCATCGTAGACACCTGGATTTGCAGCAGCGTTTTGGCTGCCTGGGCGCCGCCCATCACGGCGATACGCGCCGTAGGCCATGCCACGATGAAGCGGGGGTCGTAGGCTTTTCCGCACATAGCGTAATTACCGGCGCCGTACGAATTGCCTATCACCACGCTGAATTTGGGCACCGTAGAGTTGGCTACAGCATTCACCATCTTGGCGCCGTCTTTGATAATGCCGCCGTGTTCGGATCTCGAGCCGACCATAAAGCCGGTGACATCGTGGAGAAAAACGAGGGGAATTTTTTTCTGGTTGCAGTTGAGGATAAAACGGGCGGCTTTGTCAGCCGAGTCGGAATATATCACGCCGCCAAACTGCATTTCGCCTTTGGCATTGCGCACCACCTCGCGGTTATTGGCCACGATGCCCACGGCCCAGCCGTCGATACGGGCGTAGGCGCAGATGATCGTTTTGCCAAACCCTTGTTTATAAAAAGTGAGTTCGGAATTGTCAACCAGTCGCTTGAGTAATTCGACCGTGTTATAAGGTTTGGAGGGGTTATCGGGGAAAAACTTCAGGATATCGGCGGGGTCGGCGGCGGGTGGCCGGGGCTCGGCGCGGTCGAAGCCCGCCTGGGGGAAATGGCCGTATTTGTCGACCAGGTCTCGAATCGTATCCAGGCAGGTTTTGTCATCGGGCATCTTATAGTCGCAAATCCCGGAAATCTCTGATTGCGTCATAGCGCCGCCCAGCGTTTCCTTGTCAATGTCTTCGCCGATAGCTGCTTTTACGAGATAGGGGCCTGCCAGGAAGATAGACCCTGTTTTTTCTACGATCAGCGATTCGTCGGACATAATCGGCAGATAGGCGCCGCCGGCCACGCAACTGCCCATGATAGCGGCGATTTGCAGAATGCCTTCGCTCGACATTCGCGCATTATTGCGGAAAATGCGGCCAAAATGTTCTTTGTCGGGGAAAATCTCGTCTTGCATGGGCAGGTACACACCTGCGCTATCCACCAGATAGATAATAGGCAGGCGGTTTTCCATGGCGATTTCCTGGGCGCGCAGGTTTTTTTTGCCGGTGATAGGAAACCATGCGCCTGCTTTTACGGTAGCATCATTGGCGACAATCACGCATTGGCGGCCTTTCACCTTGCCGATACCTACGATAACGCCGCCGGCGGGGCAGCCGCCGTGTTCGGGGTACATATCATAGCCGGCAAAGGCGCCGATTTCGAGCCATTCGCTGTCTTTATCGACGAGGTAGGCTATGCGTTCGCGGGCCGACATCTTGCCTTCGTCGCGCAATTTTTCCAGTTTTTTGGTACCTCCGCCCTGCGCAATTTTTTCAAATCGCTGCTGCATTTGAGAGATAAGCAGCTTCAGGTTGTCTTCGTTACGGTGTTTTTCTATATCAGCCTTAGTCATTTACCGGTAGTTAGATTCGGGCTGCAATATAGCACTTTTCTTGTACCGGTCAGACCGCTGGCAGCGATCAGACCGGTACCCGGTTGCCGCGGTTAATCCATCGTCTCCACTTCGCCGGAGCCGGCGATACTGGTTTTTACGCGTGGGCGGCCTTTGTAGTGGACGTCGCCGGAGCCCGCCACTGATACTTTGAGCATATCGACAGCGTGGATATAGCAATCGCCGGAGCCGGCAATGCTCACTTCTACCGACTTGGTCTCTAAATCGGCGGCCTTCACATCACCTGATCCGGCGATATCAACCGAAGCGCTATTGGCAGAACCTTTCACTTCGATCGTACCGGAGCCGGCGATATCCATTTTCAGGTTGTCGAGGCCGTTAAAAGCCGTTTTTGTGATAATATCGCCAGAGCCGGCCAGCGATAGCGCTTTAAGTGTAGGAACCGTGATCCACACCTTTACCTTTTCGTAATTGCC
>JAEUUQ010000385.1 GCA_016787505.1 Saprospiraceae bacterium
CGATTCCGATTCCGGCCTTTTTCTGGCAGCTAAAGCAGCCAGTACGGTTGGCGCTATTGCACAGGCGCAGCGTGTTCAGATTCCCTGGCGGGAATGACAATTTTGATGTTTAATGAAATTAATAATCAAACATCCAACATCAATCATCCTCCCCCGCCGCACGTTGAGCGGAGTCGAAACGAGCAACTCCGCGGGCCGACGGTGCGACTGTACGACCGTGAGCGGGAGGCTCGCCCTGAGAAGCATAGCGGGCGGTAAAGCCCAACTGGTGAAAAATGCGGATTTAGCAAGTTTAGCCGGTGCTCGACTTTTTTCCTATTCTTTTTCCAAAAGCGCCTTAATTTTTTTGAAATCCTTATGGTTAATACCTTTTTGTTCAAAGTAATCGAGGTCAGCCAGGAAAAGGGCTCGCATTTGGCGGGTATTCAACATATCGGCGGGTTGGTCGGCGTATTGGGCGTATACTTGTCTGGCAGCGTCGTATTGGTCCTGGAGCAGAAAGGCGGCTGCCAGGTTGGAATAGATCCAGGTTTCACCGGGGGCCAGTTCGAGGGCTTTTTTCGCAGATTGCTCGGCTTCGGCGAATTGGCTGTTGAGTATGGCTGCCCAGGCTAAGCTACCCAGATTTTGCGCTTTCATATAGTTCAAAAAGGGATCGTCTTTTTTGACAAATAGTGCCTTGTCGATTTGGGCAATTATATTTTTTTCCATTTGATAATTAGCCGGCGAATTGGGCTGCTGGAATACTTGATTTTCCATATTCCAGATTTCATAAAGCAAATTCAGGTAATTGCGACATTGGGGAGTAAAATGATCAAAATACAATTGCATACGGGTGTAATACGGAAGGTGGTATAGTTTAATGGTATCCGCTATGGGGTAGCTAATTAATTGGTGGACTGCTTTTTGGATAAATTGCCTCGCGGGCGCCAGAAATCGGTCGCCGTTGGGTTGGTTGACAAAATTAAAAAAGACGTTGATGAAATCGGAATTGCGTTGAATCTGGATGGCTATTTGATCAACGTGGCTTTGGGCTAGCGAATCGGAGTAGGCACTGGCAGCAATAATATGTGTCAGGGCCTTGTCGAAATCTTGACTGATCCATTCGGCTACCATCAGGTTGTTGTTATAATACCACATATTTTCCCAATGGTTATCAGCCGTCAGAAAGCCTTTTTTTCGCAGTTCAGTACTGTGGAATCTTGCCTTTTTGCTGTTTTCCCGCACCTCATCCATATTCTGGTTAGTCGGTAACGTATGCATGTAGGCCAGATTGTTGTATATAAGTACTATCGAAAGATAAACCCGTCTTTCCAGGGGATCGTTGGGGTTTAATTGCCGAAGGAGCGCAAGACCTTTGGTGTAGTATAACTTGCTGAGATCAAAAAACTGCTGGTTGAGCAACTGAGAGCCTATGTCTATATAAATTTCGGCAATGGGCATCTTCATCATTCGCTTAACAGTGGTATCCGCCTGGCTGTACAACCGGTCTATATTGGTCAAAGTGGCATCCAGATTAGTCCAGTCGCCTTCAGATAAATAATTTTTGGCCATTTGATTCTGGTGGGTAATCTGGACAAAGATTAAAAACTTGTTGTCGGCGATCTTCATTTGGGTCAACTCATTGATATAAAAGCTGCTCAACACAGGGTCTTCACTATGGTAAACATTCAGCAATATGCTTATCAATGCTTTTATCGTTGAACGCTCATCTTCGGTTATATCCCCACAATATATAGTGTCTATTTGCCGGTAAATAACAGCCAGTTCATCGGCGGCTTGATTGCTTAATGCTGAATTGCTACTAAAAGCGGCCATAGCATGACTGTAAAAGCTCAGTAACCCATATTGGCAAGGGTTTGTTTTTTTTAAGGGAGCTAGTAAATAGCTAAGCTTGATAGCTTGGCTGTCGATTACTTCATATTGATTATTCACTGCGGCATAGAGCCCTTGAAAAAACCAGGCAGTTAGCGTATCCGTGAGAGAAGTGGCGGAGTGGATACTCGCGCTAATTTGCTCAAAGGCTTCCGTAAACCGTCCTTCTTTATATAGAAATTCGCTGTATTCTGTTACAATGCTATGCTTATTACGGCTGTAGAAGATAGCCAGCCGGTATGAAGAATCCGCTTTCTCAAATTCAAGCGATTGATATTGGAGGCGGGCCAGCAGTACCAGCTTGTCAATTTCATCCTGCCTGAGGCTGTCGTTAATCCGCACACTGTCCTGGTAGGTTGCGATGACTTTGTTGTATTGTTTTTCATTATAATTTAAAGCTTCCAGTCGCCCAGGTATATTGGCGGATTCGAGAAAACTTACTGCTTTTTCAATTTCTCCCTGTTGATAGAAGGAAAAGGCCTGTCTGTACGTCTCGCTGAGGTCGTCAAGGTTTTGGGTGGCAAATAATTCTGAAAGCTCGCGTGCTTTGGCTTTTTGGCGCTCAAATTGTTCCTGCAGCAGGCCGATGGCTTCGTCTTTGTCTGTAATTTGTTTGTTCATCTGCCTGCTCAACTCGCGCAGCAATTCGTCTTTCTGTTTGCCGGCGGCTTCGAGTACAGCGATGCGTTCGCGCAACCCTTTTTTCAGGGCTTCCATATTAATCTCATAATATTGAGCCCGGTCTCTGTCGATAGCGCCTAAGGGGCTCAGAATGATCTTCAGGGGAGTTTTCCTGTTGGGGATTAAGTCTTCAATGTCTTTTTTATTGACGACTTCGTAGCCGGTTTTTTCAACAGTAAGACTGACAGGTTCGCCGATTTCTACCCCGGAAAAAACGAGGATGAATTCGCCGCTGCCGCCACTGCGTGTAGGCTGGGCTTTGGGTGCGTCAATACTGACGTTGGCAAGCCTTTTGCCGCCGCTATTGCGCTCCACAACATAACCTTGCAGTTGCGTTTGCTTTTGTGCAATTAGGAAGAACGGAAATAATAACAGAGAAATAGCGCTGATTAAACTGGGTCTGGCGTTCATATTATTTTATTCATTTGATCGTTGCAGTACGATGTTAAATGGTTTAAGGGTGTGCATCGGGTTTTGCAATTTTTCAAAAATAAGATAACCTTCTTTAGAACAGATAACATGCTGGTATTTTTTTTGCAGCGCCGGGGGAATTATCAGATTAAAATTGCCTGCCGAATCGGTTAGCGTGAAAATATCGGCGATAGCTACATTTACGCCGGCGATGGGCGCCCCGTTTTCGTCAACAATGTTGCCATATAGTTTATCGACACCCTCCAGCATCGCTTCGAGGTAGATCGCCCGGCCTTCTTGAAGCATATAAAGGCTATCGGGGCGGAGTAGCCGGTATGGCTGTTCGTTTTTAAGGTAAAATTGGATGTTGCGGTTTTTCCATTTGGCTGCTATTTCGGTAAAAACGGCTTTGCCCTCCTGGTCAATTGCTGCTTCCCTTTCTCCGCCAGGCAATAACATGACTATGGCGCCGTGACCGGTGATCAACCTGTCGGAAATACCTTTGGGGCCATGTACATATATTGTTTGCGTAAAATCTGCATCGCACTTCCCCTCAGCCATGTGGTTAGCGGGGTCGAATGCCAATACGGCAAAGAATACAACGACTGCCCCGCCGGCCTGAACTCCTTTTTGGTGAAACTGGAAAAAACCAGGTACCATGGCCGTAAAACCTGCTGCTGCCAGCGCCAGCGCTATGAGGAAAAAATGGTATTGAGTGGCGGAAGGGCAGGGGACATATAACAATAAGGCCATGATGGCAATCAATAATACAACGCTGACGACGAACGCCGGTAGCGCGCTTTTTCGGGGCGGTATAACAGAGCCCTGTTGCACTTGTAGTTGTTCGAAAAAGATTAATAAGTGCCTGTTGAGTTCATCAACCTGGCTTTGTTGTTCTTCCGCAGATAATATGCCTAATGCCAGGTTTTTTCGATGAGCCGCCCATCTGGACTGTAAGACGCTCAGTGTGTCGCGCAACTCCCGGCTTTGTATCCTTTCGGCATCTACTACTAACAAGTCGAATAGCTCGCTTAGCCGCCCTTGTTGTATGAGTGCCCGGTACCGATTGATTTGCATATACGCTTTTTGTCTGGTACTTAATTCAGTCTACAAAGTCGTAAAAAAAAAGAAATAGTACTGCATCAATTGATATTACAAAAAGATATGGAGCATCCCCGCTATGTCCGGGTTATCAAAGCCAGCCTCGGTTACTCGGTATGCTCCTTCGCGATGGGTATCGCCGCACGCCGTCAAATAATAGGCATTATTTTTCCAGCTTAGCGGCATTATCCTTCGCGTCCTTACCTGGGACATACCATATTTCGACGACGCGAAGGCTAAAAAACCGCATCGCTACGGAGCGCAGAGGCGACTTGGCGAGGGGGCGAGGGGGCGATCGTTGCCGCTCGTTGAGCGGAGTCGAAACGAGCATTCCCGTGGGCGGAGCGGGGACCCGACTGTGCGACTGTACGACTATACGACTATACGATCCAACCATACTTCACCATCCTTCAGAATCCCCCAAATCCTAATAAAAAACAATCCCCGGCAGAGGAGCATTCCCAGGCAACCGGGCAATCCGATTCCGATTCCGGCCTTTTTCTGGCAGCTAAAGCAGCCAGTACGGTTGGCGCTATTGC
>JAEUUQ010000456.1 GCA_016787505.1 Saprospiraceae bacterium
GCAATACCGCTCGATTGGTATGCGACTCGACTCGGCCTATCTGATTACAGCCGAAAACGCCTGGGTAGCCTATCCGATCAATCGCTACGAGACTTATCAGGCTTATACGTCTCAGGGCCTGGATGCCTTCGAAAAAAACAATGCATTTATTCAATCTGCCGACAAACCGGTGCTCCGCTTTTACAATGCCGTGCCGGCCAACGACTACGATATAGTGGTCAATCCCGAAATTCTGGAGCCCGCTATTCAGTTTTCTTACAACCTCGTGGCGCGCTTTACGCTACCCGAGCGCCAGCCGGCAGTGAAAACCCAGGTAAAAAAAGAATTTATCTGGCTGACGCCCACCGGCGAAGCCAAGACAATCAAAGTAGAGTAGGGGGAGAGAATTTTTGATGTTTGATGTTGAATGTTGGATTAAATTTAATTCCAGCCGTCACCTCCCGAGGTGCTCCCTGGCCGTCACCTCCCGAGGTGCTCCCCGGCCGTCACCCCCTGAGCTACTCCCGTGCCGTCACCTCCCGAGGTGCTCCTGAGCCGTCACCCCCTGAGCTACTCCCGTGCCGTCACCTCCCGAGGTGCTCCTGAGCCGTCACCCCCTGAGTCCCTCCCCGGCCGTCACCCCCAAGGACGCTCCTGAGTCGTCACCCCCTGAGTCCCTCCCTGGCCATCACCAATTGTCATAAAAATGTAAAAATCTTTATTAGTCAAATGTTTAGAATACCCACATAATCAATGTGATAGTAAAACTATTGCTGCTTGGAGCGCAGATATCATTGCATATTACAGGCAGCGCTTTTATTTTTGCCATCGTTTTTCATCAGGTAATAGTTGTGTGCCAGGGTTGAACGAGCAATGACAGCGGCTCTTGGGCAAATAAAAAAAATGCTGTATCATTGTGAATAAACTGGCAAGCGAACGAATGTTTGTTTGAGCATAAACAGATGAATTTCAGGTTAAAGAAAAGTGAGTGAGTCAAATTTGCGCCAATGGTAATCTCCACGCAAAGGCCTGAGCGCATAGACGGATACCCCTGACCATTCTCAAGTATTGATTTCATAATCCCGTGAACAGTAATTGTAGTACTGCTAGACAGTAGCAGTATGTATTTACTTGATATACCCCGGCAAACGTGAACTACGGATTTGCTGTGACGTATATACTTGGCAGGCATCGAAAGGTGCTGCCACATTCCAAATTAGTTAACCAAATTATGGATTAATTATGAAAAAACTCTTATTCAGTTTTGCGCTGATCCTGTGTTGTGCCACCATCACCCTGGCGCAGCGCACGATTACCGGCACAGTTGCCGACCAGGACGGACAGCCGCTGATCGGCGCCAGCATCCTGGTGAAAGGCACGACATCCGGCACGGTCACTGATGTAGACGGCAAGTATTCCGTCAACGTTCCATCTGACGCCAATACGCTGGTGGTTAGCTACACCGGTTTTACCACGCAAGAGGTGGCCATAGGCGCCTCCAACGTCATCGACATTAAGCTGGCTTCCGGCATAGGGCTCGATGAAGTAGTGGTTGTAGGTTATGGCGCTCAGGCCAAGCGAGATGTGACAGGGTCCATTTCAAAGGTAAAGGGCGAAAGTATCGCTAACCTGGCTACCCCCAGTTTTGCTCAGCAGTTGGCAGGTCGCGCCGCGGGCGTACAGGTGCAGAACACCTCGGGTATCCTTGGGTCTGCGCCTCAAATCCGGGTGCGTGGCGTCAACTCGATTTCTTCGGGTACGCAGCCGTTGATCGTAATCGACGGTGTGCCGGCTATCAGTGGCAACGTGGGCGGTTTTACCCCCGCTAACGCATTGGCCGACATCAACCCGAACGACATAGAGTCGTTTGAAGTACTGAAAGACGGCGCCGCTTCGGCCGTTTACGGCTCGCGCGCAGCCAACGGCGTTATCCTGATCACTACCAAACGCGGTAAGTCGGGTAAAGCCAAGTTCAACTACGATGCATTTTATGGCACGGCTAAGGCTGTCGAACTGTTTGACCTGCTGGAAGCCGAAGATTTCGTTACGATCAATAACGAAAAATACGCGAATGCCGGCTCTAACCCGGTAGCCAACCTGCAAACCCGCCCCGACGGCAGTATCGTTAACACCGATTGGCAGGACGAGGTATTCCGCAGCGGCGCTCAGCAAAGCCACGCTTTCTCTGTGACCGGCGGAACCGACAAACTGACGTACTTCCTGTCTTTGGGTTTCACCGACCAGCAGGGTATTGCGGTTTCCAACGACTTGCGCCGTTATTCTTTCCGCGCCAATTTGGAGCAGAAAATCAACAATTGGATGAAAGTAGGCTTCAACAGCGGCGTTTCCCGCCAGCGCAACAGAGGCCCGCTGACAGGTTCGAACAACCTCTCTGGTAACACCTTCGCGGTTATCCGCATGTTGCCCAACGTAGAAGTGTACGATCCAAACGATCCTACCGGTTACAACATTGACGACGCCAACCCACGTGCACTGGGCCGTGGCGCCAACAGTGACGTAATTGCCAACGGTATTCCCAATCAGCGTTTCGTATTGGACAACGACCGCCGTCAGTCCAACTCATGGCGTTTGCTGGGCAACACTTACCTCGAATTCAACTTGTTTGAAGGCATGACCTTCCGCACGCAGGTAGGTATCGACGGCAGCTATGTAGACGACTATGTATTCAACGATCCGCGCCACGGCGACGGCTTCTCTGCCAACGGCGCTATTTCGCAGGCTTTCAGCCCATTCCTCCGCTGGAACTGGCAGAACATCCTGAACTACAACAAAACTTTCGGTGATAACCACAACGTCGGTATTACCTTGGTACAAGAAAGCCAGAAAGAACGTTCGCAGTTCTTCCAGGCATCGGTTAGCAACCTTGCCGACCGCTTTTATCAGGAGAATATCATCACCGGTACGTTCGTAACGCCGACGGCATTTGGCGACCTTGAAGAAAACGGCTTGTCATCTTACCTGGGCCGTATCAACTACAACTTTGCCAACAAATACTACCTGAGCGCTCTGATCCGTCGCGATGCTTTGTCTTCACTGCCTGAAGACGGCCGCGTGGGTTATTTCCCCGGCTTCTCGTTTGCTTATCGTATCTCTGAAGAAGGTTTCTGGGAAGGTTTGCGCGACGTGGTTTCCGACCTGCGTATCCGCGGTTCTTATGCTGAAACGGGTAACACCAACATCGGCAACTATCCGTACATCGGCTCTTACGGTTCTGCCTTGTATGGCACGCAAAACGGTATTGCCTACAACAACTTCGGCAACGACCAGCTGAAATGGGAATCTCAGAAGAAAACCGACGTAGGTTTGGATATCGGCTTGTTAAACAACCGCTTTAACATCTCA
>JAEUUQ010000458.1 GCA_016787505.1 Saprospiraceae bacterium
AGATGAACTGAGAAAGTTGATTAAGTTGTATAGTGCTACTGAGTTTGCCAAAAATATTGGACAACATTTGTCTATCAATAATGTAAATAAAGCTCCCAGCTTTAATCTAGCTATCCAGACACTCAAAGAGATTATTTGTACGGATGAAGGTTGACGGGCGTTTTGCAGCTTTAATCATACAAGAGTGGAATTGAAACTCGTTTAAACATATCTCTGTTAACAGACAAAGTGCGACAAACCCTGCCTTTTCCCTTCAAACCCGGGCTTCAGCCCGGGGACTGGACCCAAAATCGAACTTGTCGGTGTACATACTAGAGCTTAGGTCATGCCCAAAACTTAGCGGCGCGAAGTATAAAGTACAATAATTGAAAAAATCCTACAACTCACAACTCACAACCGACAACAGAGAACCGACAACCGAAAAAAAACCGACAACCCACAACCCATAACCCACAACAGAGAACAAATTTCCTTACCTTTGCACTATAAAGGGCAACATAATGAAACATACCATCCTCATGATCACCATGCTGGCGGCTGTCGCTGCCGGCGCACAAATTACCGTCACCAACGCTACCTTCCCGGTAGTGGGCGACACACTCCGCACCGCTATCGACGAGATGCCCACCGGCATCGTCGCTTTAACCCCTCCGGGCGGCAACCAGCAGTGGGATTTTTCGAGCCTCCTGGCAGGCTTTACCCGCGAACAAATTATCCGCCCCGCCGCCGAAGGCAATGCCGCAGCTTCGTTCCCCGAAGCAGAGTATTTTGTCGAGATCGCTAACGGCGGTCAGAATTACTACAACGCTACCGGCCAACGTATCGAACTCGTCGGCTTTAGCGGCGAAGATCCCCTCGGACAAGGCTTCCAGGTGGTTACCCGCTTTGCCCCGCCGATTATTGAACGCAGGGCGACGTTGGAGTTTTTGGCGATTAATCAAAGCAGCGCCGCATTGCTGTTCCCGTTTTCTCCCGATGACGTGCCCGGCAATATCTTCGACCAACTCCCCGTCAGCCCCGATTCGCTACGCGTGCGCGTAGCTATCAACCGCCTGGATGCAGTGGACGGATGGGGCTCGCTCACTATCCCCGGCGGTGTGTACGACGTGCTGCGCGAAAAACGCACGGAATACCGCGAAGTGCGCCTCGACGCTAAAGTACCCATCTTGGGTTGGCTGGATATTACGGATGTGGCACTTGCCAACCTGCCGGTGGCCGGCCTCGGCGTGGATACTATCGTCCGCTATTATTATTTTAATGATGAAGAAAAGGAACCTATCGCCATAGCAACGATAAATAACGAGCAAAATGCCGTGACGAGCGTGGAGTTTAAGGCGAATAATACCAGCACGCCGGTGCATAATGCCGGCAACCCCCGCCCCGGTATTTACGCGTACCCCAACCCCGCTATGGTGAATGTGCGCTTCGATTTTGTCAACCTGCCCGAAGGCATTTATAAACTCCAATTTTTCGACCTGCTCGGTAAGGAGGTGCTATACCGCCAATACGCCATTCACGGCGACCAAACGGAAAAGATGGATGTTTCTTCGCTGCGCCCCGGGGTGTACCTCTGCAGCGTGACCAATAACAAAGGGAAAATCGTGGCCACCCGCAGGATTGCAGTGGTACGTCCTTGATTTTTATTTACCACAGAGTTAAACGGAGTTTCACAGAGTGCCACAGAGTAAAATAAAAAACTCTGTGTCACTCCGTTTTACTCCGTTTAACTCTGTGGTAAAACTCCCGCCTCCGAACACCCTGTCCGGTATCGAACACTTTTTATTTTATAAAATTAACACAAATTACTAATAGCCAATAAATTGTAATTTGGCACGCCGCTTGGATTATACTTGTCATAACCGTGCAAAAACGAACGGAAATGGACAAGGAAATTTCAAGACAAGAAATCAATAAGCGCAAGTATAAAATCTGGATATACGCCGCTATCTCTATTGCCGTGCTGGCCCTCGCCACCTGGTACCTGCGCGCCGCCCTGGCCAACTCGGTCAAACGCTCCGAAATCCGCATCGCCGTAGCCGAAACCGGCGATATCGAAAATACGCTCAACGCCGCCGGCGAGGTCCTCCCCGAATTCGAACAGGTGATCACCAGCCCCATCGCAGCTATCCTCCAACAAGTATACGTGAATGCCGGCGCTACGGTGAAGGTGGGCGACCGAATCCTGGAATTGGATAAAACGCTCACGCAAATGGAGTTCGATAAGCAAAAGGACGAACTCGAACTGAAACGCAACGGGATCGTAAAAATCAGACTCGACCTGGATAAGAGTTTTTATGATATTAAAATACAAGACTCGATAAAGGCTTTTCGAATCAATAGCCTCAAAGCCGAACTCGAAGACGCTAAACGCCTGTTTAAAGCCGGCGGCGGTACCCGCGAGTCGATAGAACAAGCCGAAACAAACCTCCAAATCGCCCAACTCGAAAAACGCCAACTCGAAAATGATATCCGCAGCCGACAGGCAGTGATGCGCACCAGTATCCGCGAAACGGAGATCACGGCCGCTATCCAGGAAAAAGGCCTCCAGGAAATGGCCCACAAACTCAAACAGTCGGATATCACGGCCTCCCGCGCCGGCGTGATTACTTTTGTGAATACAAACCTCGGCGCCAGGGTAGGGGAGGGCGAGATTATTGCCCGCATCGCCGACCTGGGCAGCTTTAAGATACTCGGTTCTATCTCCGATAACTATGCCGACCAACTCCAGGCAGGACTGCCTATTATTGTCCGCATCGGCGACAATTCGGTGCGCGGTATGCTGCTCAGCGTGCGCCCCGCAGTAACGAATAATGTGGTGAATTTCGACGTGAGCCTGCAGGATGCCGAAGCATACAAGTTGCTGCGCCCCCAGATGCGGGTGGAACTCTACGTGGTGACCGACGCCCGCAAGAATGTGGTGCGCGTAGCCAACGGCCCTACTTTCAGAGGCGCCCAGATACAGGATGTCTTTGTGCTGCGCCCCGACGGCAAATCGGCGGAACGCCGCACGCTGCGACTCGGCCTCACCAGCTTTGATTACGTGGAAATAGAGGAGGGACTGCAACCCGGCGAATCTATTATTTTGACCGATATGTCGGCTTTTAGAAATGCGAATGAAATCACCGTAAAATAAGGCCATGAAAACCCTGATCTATATCACCCTGCTGTTTTCTTTTCAGGTTTTGATGGCGCAATCACCCGACAAACTTACACTGGCGCAGGTGATCGATCTGGCGAAAGCCCAATCGATCGCTGCGCGCCGGGCCTCTACTACCAAGGAAACGCGCTACTGGGAATACCGCACTTTTCAGTCTAATTTCAAACCGCAACTGCTGCTCGACAGCCGACTGCCTGCCTTCTCGCGCTCTTTTCAGGAAGTGGTGCAACCCGACGGCACGATCCAGTTTCAGCCCATACGCTACAACAACTCTTCGGTAGGGGTGTCGCTCGAACAAAATATCGCCCGCACCGGCGGCACGATTTACGCTACTTCGCAGGTGCAGCGCTTCGACGATTTTATCAGGGGCGCTACGCTCTACAACGGCACGCTGTTCGCCGTGGGGCTCGAGCAGCCGCTGTTCCAGTTTAATAATATGAAATGGGGCAAAAAAATTGAACCGCTGAAATACCAGGAAAGTAACCAGGAATATATCGAAGCTATAGAAAATATTGCCCTCACGGCCAGTACGCTTTATTTCGACCTGCTGCTCGCACAGGTCAACCAGCAAATTGCCGAAACGAATCTCAAAAATACCGACGATATCCTGCGCATCGCCAACGAAAAATTCGAGCTGGGCAAGGTGAGCCGCAATGAGATACTCCAACTCCAACTCGAACAACTCAAAGCCCAAAAGGCGGTGGCTACCGCCCGCCAGGAACTCGAAATTGCCACGCTCAACCTCAAGTCTTATATCGGCCTGCAAAACAACGACAAACTCGATTTGCAAGAACCCATTCCCACTAGCTCGCCCGCCATTGCCGCAGAAAAAGCTATCGCCGAAGCCTACGCCAATCGCGCCGACGCTATCGGCTTTACCCGGCGACTGCTCGAAGCCGAACGCGATGTGGTGAAGGCCAAAGCCGACCGCGGCATCAATGCCAGCCTCACGGCCAGCCTGGGCTTCAGCAACCGCTCGGAGGTGATCGGCGATTTGTACCAAAAACCCCAAAACCAGGAGTTGGTGGCTATCTCGTTTACGATGCCCATCCTCGATTGGGGCCGTGCCCTTTCAAGCGTGAAAACCGCCGAGGCCAACCAGCAACTGACGGTGTATACGATCGAACAGGACAAACAGCTTTTTACCCAGGCTATTTATACCCAGGTCACGCTCTTCGATATGCTCAAAGACCAATTGTCGCTCACCGCCCGCGCCGATTCTATAGCCGCCGAAAAATACCAGATCGCCCGCGAACGCTATGTGTTGGGCGACCTGAGTATTACCGACCTGAGTATCGCCTTCACTGAAAAAGACCAGGCCAAACGCGACTATATCGGCGCCCTGCGCGACTATTGGGCGGCGTTTTACCGCCTGCGCCTGCTTACGCTTTTTGATTTTGAAAAACAAGAAAAAATAACACACTGATCATGTTAAGCTTATCCCACATCGAAAAGATCTACCGCACCGACACGGTGGAAACCCTCGCGCTCAACAATATCAGCCTGGAGGTCGCCAAAGGCGAGTTCCTGAGCATCATGGGCCCCTCCGGATGCGGCAAAAGTACCCTGCTCAATATCATGGGACTGCTCGACGAACCGACTTCGGGGCAGGTTACGATCGAAAACCAGGTCATCCATGGTTATTCCGACAAGGCGCTTTCGCAATTCCGCAACGAAAAGATCGGCTTTATTTTTCAGAGCTACCACCTGATTAATGACCTGCCCGTGCTCGATAATGTGGAGCTGCCGCTGTTGTACCGCCGGGTGTCATCCAAAGAACGCCGCAAACTGGCCACAGAAGCACTGGAGAAAGTGGGCCTGTCGAACCGCATGAAGCATTACCCCACACAACTCTCCGGCGGACAAAAACAACGCGTGGCTATCGCCCGTGCTATCGTGGGCCGCCCCGAGCTTATCCTGGCCGACGAGCCCACCGGCAACCTCGACTCGGCGATGGGCCACGAAATTATGGAAATCCTCGAACAACTGAATACGGCTGACCGCACTACGATTGTGATGGTTACCCACGACGAAGGTATGGCCAAACGAACCCACCGCCTGGTGCGCCTCTTCGATGGCGCCCTGGTATCCTCGAATCAGTTTTATACCGCGTAGTAACTCTGTACGACTGTACGACTGTACGACTGTACGACTGTACGACTGTACGACTGTACGACTGTACGACTGTACGACTGTACGACTGTACGAAAATAAACGAACAAGATACGTGAAGATCCCCTGATCGTAAAGTCATAAAGTCATAAAGTCGTAAAGTCGCAAAGTCAAAAAACAATGCCATGCTAAAAAACTATCTAAAAATCACCCTGGCCGTCATGCGGCGGCGCAAATTTTTTACCTTCATCAGCCTCTTCGGCATTAGCATGACGCTGATGATCCTGATCCTGCTGACGTCATTTTACGAGCATATCTTCGGCGGCAAGTACCCCGAAGTATACCGCGATCGCACGCTTTTTGCCACCATGATCGAAGAGGCAGATACCTCCAACGGCAATCGCAGCACGCGCCGCGGCCCCATGAGCCTGTCGTATATCAACAAATACGTCAAAACGCTCGAAACGCCTGAGAAGGTGGCTTTTTCATCTTCTCCCAATACCGTGAATACCTACGGCAACGGCAAGAAATTAAAGTTGTTTTTTAAATACACCGACCCCGTTTTCTGGGAGATTACGCAGTTTGAATTTCTGGAAGGAAAACCTTTCAACCAGCAAACAATCGACGCCAACGAGGCGGTGGCCGTGATAAACAACGATACCCGCGACGATTATTTCGGAAAAGGAGTATCGGCACTGGGCAAAACCATCGAAATCAACGGCCAGGACCTGCGCGTGATCGGCGTGGTGCGTGGCTGCCCCATTACCCGCATGATGGTGTCGGCAGATGTGTATATGCCCTATCATTTGCAAAAACGCGACCCTGCCAATACTCAACTCAACGGAGAGTATATGGTGATGGCACTGGCCAAAAGCAAAGCCGACTTGCCGCGTATTCAAGCGGAATACAACGACGTCGTAAAACGTATTCCCTTGCCCAAAGACGATTTCTTCCACCCCCAGGTACTCAATGCCAAGCTTAATCCCTATTTCGAAAGTATGGCAGCGGATACTTTTTTCAACAATACCGACGGCTCGACCCGGGCCAGGTTCTACCTCTTCGCCGCGGCTTTTGCGCTGCTCTTTATGTCGCTGCCGGCTATCAACCTGGTGAATATCAACATCAGCCGTATCATGGAGCGCTCTTCCGAAATAGGTATTCGCAAAGCTTTCGGCGCGTCTTCGCGCACGCTGGTCTGGCAGTTTATTATTGAAAATGTGGTGCTGACGATCATCGGCGGTATTATCGCTTTGGCGCTGTCGGGCGCGTTTATCGCCTGGTTTAACCAAAGCCAGATGATACCCTACGCCGACCTGACGATAAACTGGAAGGTGGCGATTATCGCCTTTGTGCTTAGCGTGGTGTTCGGACTGATGTCGGGCGTTTTTCCCGCCTGGCGCATGTCGAAACTCCCGGTAGTTGACGCATTAAAAGGGTAATCATGGATTTGATTAACCACAGAGTTTCGCAGAGTTACGCAGAGGGATCGCAGAGTTGAAGATATAGACCCTCTGTGAAACCTCTGTGTAACTCTGCGCCCTCTGTGGTTAAAAATCAAAGTTTATTTAAAATCTAATTCAATTAACCATGTTTACACATATCTTAAAACTCATCTGGAAAAAGAAAAAGAGCAACTTCCTCATGATGCTCGAAATATTCGTCTCTTTCCTCATCCTCTTCGCCGTGTGGAGCCTGTCTATCTACACCTACCGCAACTACGTGAAACCAAGCGGCTTGAAGGCTGAAAATGTATGGGCCGTGTACATCAATTTTAACACCCAAAACGACACCATCCGGGGAGAATACCGCGAACTGGTGCGCCGGCATCTGAGCAATATCAAAGAAGTAGAGCATTTTTCTTTTTCCTCCGGCAACCTGCCCTTCAGCTTTAGCAGTTCCAACCGCGATTTCGAATACGAGGGCAAGAACACGCTGAGCGATTATATCAATGTGGAACCGAGTTATGCTCCAACATTGGGCATCGAAATGCTGGCGGGGCGCTGGTTTACTTATGAAGACACTATCGGAAAAATAGACCCCATCGTCATCACCCGGCGTATGGCCGAAAATCTGTTTGGCAATAAAGAAGAAGCCGTCGGCAAAATTGTAGGGCTGGAAAACAATCAGCAAAAGGTAGTGGGCGTGATCGACTACTTCCGGCACAAATCTTCGTTCCAGGCCGACGAAAACTGCGTGTTTGCAGCAAGTGAAAGCTGGCTGTCGGATATGCTGATCAAAGTCGCCCCCGATGCCACCCCCGAATTCGAAGCCGGCCTGGCCCGTTCTATGCAACAACTGGGCAAAGACTGGACGGTGGAGATCCAACACCTCGACGATATGCGCCGCACACAGGATAAAACGATTTGGGTGCCTATCCTCATTTTGTTTATCGTGTGCGGGTTTCTGGTGTTTAATGTAGGACTGGGTTTGTTTGGTATTTTATTTCAAAATATCAACCGGCGCAAAGGCGAAATCGGCCTTAGGCGCGCACTGGGCGCCTCCAAAAGCCAAATTTGGACATATTTCGTGGGAGAAACCCTGGTAATTGCCGGTTTTGGGGTATTTTTAGGTTTGTTTTTTGCCGTGCAATTGCCACTGCTCAATGCCCTCGATGTGGAATCCGCCGTGTACGGCTGGGCTATGTTGCTGGCAGTGTTGTCTATTTTGGCTATGGCGGTAGGCTGCGCTTTTTACCCAAGCCGGCAGGCAGCGGCGATTTACCCGGCCACGGCACTGCATGAGGAATAGACTATGATATTGATCATCGACGACGACATAGCAGTTCGCACTTCGCTTTCACTACTGCTGAAAAAAGAAGGCTTCGACGCTTCCCCGGTGAGCTCACCGGGCGAAGCGCTCGATTTTTTGCAGCATACGCTGCCGGAACTTGTCATCCTCGATATGAATTTTTCTAACGAAACTTCAGGCGCCGACGGACTCAAAATGCTGGAACGCATCAAAAGCACCCATCCCGAACTGCCCGTCATTCTCATCACGGGCTGGGCTTCTATCGACCTGGCCGTGAAAGGTATGAAACTCGGCGCCTCCGATTTTATAAACAAACCCTGGAAAAACAGCCACCTCATGGAGTCGGTGCGCACGACCCTTCAACTATCGTCGCCGGGCAAAACCCCCTCCGGTTCCGGCGGCGCTGCTGCCCGCAACAAACTCGACCAGCAGTTCGACTTCAGCGCAATCATCGGCCACGACCCCCAAATCATCCGGATACTCGAAACCATCGGCCGCGTGGCGCCCACCGACGCCCCCGTGCTGATCATGGGCGAAAGCGGTACCGGCAAGGAACTCATCGCAGAAGCCATCCACCAAAACAGTCTGCGCAGCAAGCGCCCCTTTGTGAAGGTGAACCTCGGCGGTATCTCGGCCAGCCTGTTCGAGTCGGAGATGTTCGGCCACGTGCGCGGCGCTTTTACCGACGCCCGCACCGATAGGGTAGGGCGCTTCGAAATGACGAACAAAGGCAGCATTTTCCTCGACGAAATCGGCGACCTCGAATTAGCCAGCCAGGTTAAATTGCTGCGCGTATTGCAAGACCGCACCTACGAGGTGCTGGGCAGCAGCCGTACCAAAACCGTCGACGTACGCGTGATTTCAGCTACCAACCGCAACCTCGAAGAGATGGTGGCCGACAACCAATTCAGGGAAGACCTGCTGTACCGCATTAATCTCATTACGCTCAAATTACCCAGCCTGCGCGAACGCCCCGGCGATATCCCATTCCTCGTTGATCATTTTATTAAAAACCTCAGCGAACTGTACAACCGCCCGATTCAGATAGAACCCGAGGCCATGAGATGGCTCAAAACGCTGCCCCTGCCCGGCAATATCCGCCAATTGAAAAACCTGGTGGAACGCACTGTGTTGGTAAATCCTCACGATTTGCTCACTGTCGCCGATTTTCAGCAACAATACCAGCCCGCTGCCCGCAAAGCTGCCGGCGGCCTGCCGGAGGTGGGCGCCATGACACTCGAGGAAATGGAGGTGCAAATGATACAACGCGCCATGACTTTTCACAAAGGCAAAATAGCCCGCGTAGCCAAATCACTCGGCATCACGCGCAGCGCATTGTACCGGCGACTCGAAAAATTCGGCATCCCATATAGCCAGGACGACATATGAAACTCAGCGCCAAATTCATTCTCTTTATCGTCGTTATCCACGCGGTGACGATCACCCTGTCGTTTTTTATTTTTAAGGAAAATAAGTTGCTCTTCCTCGTGGCCGAATTTTTTATCCTGCTCTCCCTGGCCATTTCCTGGTCGCTCTACAACGAACTTATCCGCCCCCTGCAATTGCTGCTTCGCGGCGCCGATGCTATCAAAGACCGCGATTTTAATGTGAAGTTTGTGAAAACAGGCAAATTCGAAATGGACCAGCTTATCGAGGTCTATAACCACATGATCGATCAGTTGCGACTGGAACGCACCACGCAGCAGGAGCAACATTATTTTTTGGAAAAATTAATACAAACTTCCCCCACAGGCATTATTTTGTTCGATTACGACGGCTTTATCGCCGCCATGAACCCCCGCGCCCTGGAGTGGACGGCCCTGCAAAGGGAAAAGGTGAAGCGCCGGCCGCTCAGCGATTTTACGCACCCCGTTTTTCAGGCTATCGGCGAATTAAAAACAGGCGAATCCAAAACTATCACTCTCGAAGGCCCCCGCACGCTGAAAATCCAGAAAGCCCAGTTTGTCGACCGCGGTTTTCCCTGCGATTTTGTGATGATCGAAGAGCTCACCGCCGAAATCCTCGAAGCCGAAAAACGCTCCTACGGCAAGGTGATCCGCATGATGGCCCACGAGGTGAATAATTCTATCGGCGCCGTGAATTCAATACTGGACACAACGCTCCAACTGCAGGCGCCCGATTCGGAGGTCAAACCGGCCCTGCAAGTCGCCATAGAGCGCAACGAACATCTCTCTCATTTCATGCGCAATTTCGCCGACGTAATCCGGCTTCCAGCCCCCATCAAAGCGCATGTCGACCTGAATGAGTTGCTCAGAAAAGTGACCCAGTTGATGTCTTTTAGCGCCAAAAATGCCGGCGTATACCTCGAATTAAGCGTCCCGCATCCCCCCCTCCAGGCCTGGGCCGACGCCGGCCAGATCGAACAAGTATTGGTGAATGTAATCAAAAATGCGATCGAGGCTAGTGCAAAAAACGGCACAGTATCCATTGCCCTCACCTCAAACCCCCGGCAATTAACAGTCGCCAATAACGGCCAACCCATTCCCAAAGAAGTCGAAGACAAGTTGTTTACGCCCTTTTTTAGCACCAAAAACGGCGGCCAGGGCATCGGCCTCACGCTCGCCCGCGAAATCCTTACCGCCCACGGCTGGCCCTTCTCCCTCAAATCCGACCCCGACGGCTGGACGAGGTTCGCCGTGAAACCGTAGGGTGAACGTTTACCGTTCACCGCCGACTGCCGACCGCTGACAATTATCATTTCATTTCTCTCCTGAAATGCCTATATTATTGCTATTCAGCAACAAAGGTTTGGAATAGTCCTTATTCCGAATTTGCAAAAACTACTGCCATGAAACTCAGCCAAATTAAGCTCCTCTTGCTCTTGCCGGCCTGGGTTTTACTCACTACCTGCGAGAAAACCGAGTGGGCGCCGCTCGACGTGGATAACGCCGCGGCAATAGACCAACGAACTACCTGCGATCCCTGTGAAGGCGATCTTATCTTCGGGCCCGAAACTTTTGTGCGGAATACCGGCAGGCCGGTAGGCGCTCCTTTCCTGCCCCCGGGCCAGGTCCCCGGTCCTAATAGCCAGCCGATGGCCGTACACCGGATTTTCAACATGGGAGAAGAAGCCGATATATGCCTCACCGTCGCTAACCACGGGGTGGCAGCCGCTACCATTACTTTGGATGGACAGACGATCTTTACACCGGCCAATTTTACCCAAACTAATATGACTCTCCAACTCAACTCCCAACTGTTAGCCGGAACGCACGAGCTGACAGTCACTATGCTGGGTAAACCCAATGGCTGGATAGAAGTGGAAATGAGAGGCTGTATTACTACGCCGCCGCCGCCGCTCCTCTGCTCTGAAGTGGCAAGGATGAATTGTGAAGCAAGGGGATGGGTTGTAATGGATGTCTTTCCGCTAGAGGGGATTCTTTATTGTACAATAGACGGCAGATCCTCGGAGAATAACTGTGATACATGTGGTGGGTATAATATATATGTTTGGAAAGACGGCGCCGGCGACCACTTTTGTCCCGGTATTTACTATTCAACGCTAAAAGGTCAAATTAGAGGCGGCCATATACCGTGTGAATGCGATGACAACCTGTTCTGGTGCTGGTATTGGGATATGCAAGACTGTATCCCCGATTTCTAACTCCGCATTCAGTTTTCAACAGACTATCAGACTTTTAGTCTAGCGCTGAAAGTCTGATAGTGGTATTTTTTTTACCACAGAGTTAAACGGAGTAAAACGGAGTGACACAGAGTCAAAATCTCACTTTGTGTCACTCTGTGTGCACTCCGTTTAACTCTGTGGTGAATTTTCGGCTTAAGTTGACTGCATCTGTAGCACAGTCCCCCGAGTCATAAAGTCATAAAGTCATAAAGTCTTACAGTCGTACAGTCGCAAAGTCGTACAGTCGTACAGTCGTACAGTCCTAAAGCCTCCCCCTCTTCCACGTCACCTCGTAGATATCCGTGCGGCGATCCTTCAGACTGCGCACTCCGCCGTACGTATGAAGCTCCGTGAGCAAATCCAGGTCGAGGTCGGAGACGAGAATCATCTCGGTATTGGGCGTAGCTTCGGCGCGAATGCCGTTGGTGGGGAATGAAAAATCGCAGGGCGTAAACACAGCCGATTGTGCAAACTGAATATCCATATTGTGCACCCGGGGCAAGTTGCCCACGGCGCCGGCAATAGCCACATAACATTCGCTTTCAATAGCCCGGGCCCGGGCGCAGGTGCGCACCAGCTCGTAAGCGTTTTGCGTGTCGGTCACAAAAGGCACAAACAGAATTTTTATGCCCTGCTGGCCCAGCAGGCGCGATAATTCGGGAAAAACAATGTCGTAACTCATCAAAATACCTATGGGGCCGCAGTCGGTCTCGAATACCTTGACTTTGCGGCCACCCACCATACCCCAGGCTTTTACTTCGTCGGGCGTCACGTGGATTTTTTCGTACTCCTCATACGTGCCGTTGCGCCGGCACAGATAGCCCACGCTGTATAACTTATCGTCGCGCAAAAGCGGCATACTGCCCGTGATGATATTGATATTGTAACTGATGGCAAGGTTCAAAAAGCGGTTTCTGGATTCTTCGGTAAAGGTGGCCAACTGCCTGATGGCCTCCGATTCGGCCAGGTGGTTGTAAGCGGCCATCAGCGGCGCGTTGTAAAACTCGGGGAACAAGGCAAAGTCGGACTGGTAGCCCGATACGGCGTCTACAAAGTATTCTACCTGCTCAAATAATTCGTCGATCGATTGATAAGACCGCATCTGCCATTGTACCAGTCCGAGCCGCACAATAGGCTCGTAATCCGATAATCTGCCCGTTTTTCGGGTGTAGTAGATGTTGTCCCATTGCAGCAGCGTAGCGTATTCCTGCGACGACTTATCGCCGGGCAGGTAGCCTTTGAGTACTTTTTTGATGTGAAAATCATTCGACAACTGAAAGGTCAGCGTAGGGTCGTAAATTTCTTTGTGTTTGACTTTCTGGATGTATTCTTTTGGCGTGACGGTATGGGCGTGCAAGTGATAATTGGGAATCCTGCCCCCGAAAATAATGGCGCGTAGGTTGAGATTTTCGCACAGTTCTTTGCGGGCGTCGTACAGGCGGCGCCCCAGGCGCAAACCGCGGTATTCAGGGTGGATAAATACCTCGATACCGTATAATACATCGCCTTTGGGGTTGTGGGTATTAAAAGTGTAATTGCCCGTAATCTGCTGATAGGTATGCTCGTCGCCAAAGTGTTCGTAGTTGACGATGATGGCCAGGGCGCAACCCACGATTTTGCCGTTGACGCTGATGCCGATCTGCCCTTCGGGGAAAATGTCGAGCAATTTCTGGATGTGTTCCTCGATCCAGTAGTCGCTGGGCGAATCGGGATACGCTTCGATCATGGCGCTTTTCAGCGACTGGTAATCGCTCATTTTCAGCTCGCGCAATTCGATGGTGATATTGTCTGCCATAATTTGGAATTGGCCTGCGAAACCCGCCTAACCCTTTAATTTGTCGGCGAGCAGCGCAGTAGTGGTTTTTGGATCGGCCTGGCCTT
The DNA here is from genome assembly GCA_016787505.1 of Saprospiraceae bacterium. Classification (GTDB taxonomy): domain Bacteria; phylum Bacteroidota; class Bacteroidia; order Chitinophagales; family Saprospiraceae; genus JABWBR01. The sequence goes on from JAEUUQ010000458.1 coordinate 13,545, forward strand.
TCGATAAGCGCATCATTTCGCCCATAAAAAAGCCCATCAGGCCCGTTTTGCCTTTTTTGTATGCGGCTACTTTGTCGGGATTGGCGGCCAGTACCTGGTCGGCCAGTTCGCCCAACAAGCCGGTATCGGCAGTCTGGATGAGTTCGAGCTCCTGGGCCAGCGCCAGGGGCGTTTTGCCGGGGTTTTCCATTAGCGCAGGTAACAGGCGCTGGTATGCTATGGCGTTGCTCACCTTGCCTTCGTCGATGAGTTGGAGAAAAGCGGCCAGCGAAGGTAACGCGAGGGGAAAACCGGCCAGTTCGGCGCCTGTCTCCCGGCGCCAGGGTAGTATTTTATTTATTATTAAATTGGCCGCCGCCTTTTTGTGTGGGGTTTGGGCGCATAAAGCCTGAAAATAAGCGGCCGTTTCCCGGTCTTCTATTAATAAGCAGGCGTCGTAGTCGGTCAGTTGGTAATCATCCCGGAATTGCTCGTATAAATGCCAGGGCAGGGCAGGTAGGGCGCGCTCCTGCTCGTCGAGAAAAATTTTGTCGAGCAATACCGGCGGCAAATCGGGCTCGGGGAAATAGCGGTAGTCGTGGGCGTCTTCTTTGCTGCGCAAGGGGGAGGTTACGCCGGTGTCGGGGTCGAAATGCAGCGTCTCCTGGGCTACTTTGCCACCGGCTTCAATAAGGTCTATCTGGCGTTTTACTTCATAAGCGATGGCCCTGCGGGCATAGCGCATCGAGTTGAGGTTTTTGATCTCACAGCGCTCGCCCAACCTGGTATCGCCAAGGCGCCGCACCGACACGTTGCAGTCGCAGCGCATGGAGCCTTCCTCCATGTTGCCGTCACAAATACCCAGATAACGCACCAACTGCTGCATACCGCTCATAAACGCATCAACTTCTTCGGCAGAGCGCAGCTCGGGCTCGGTGACTACCTCCAGCAGCGGCACGCCGGCGCGGTTGAGGTCTATAAATGAATAGCGGGGGTCCTGGTCGTGGATGCTCTTGCCGGCATCTTCTTCCATGTGGATATGGTGGAGCCGTATTTCTTTCCAGGTTTCGCCCAGCTTGATGGGCAGGGCGCCGCCAACGCATATCGGCCGCCGGTCTTGGGTGATCTGATACCCTTTAGGCAGGTCGGCGTAAAAATAGTTTTTGCGGTCAAATGCACTGGCAGGGTCGATACGGCAACCCAAAGCCAGGCCCAACCTGACGGCATAAGCAGCCTGTTGCTTGTTCAGTCGCGGCAGGGTGCCCGGATGTCCCAGCGAAATAGCGCTCACATGGGTATTGGGCTCGCCGCCAAAAGAGGCATCGTCGGCGCAAAAAGCTTTGCTGCGCGTGGCAAGCTGCACGTGCACTTCCAGCCCGATGACGGTTTCATATTGTTCGTAAATGCTGTTGGACATTTTTTTGATGTTTGATCCTTAATTTATACGCGCATGCACTAAACTCAATCGCTAAACCCAATCGCTAAACTGCGCATGCACTAAACCCTACTAAATAGTTACAAAAAATCAAAACAACAGGGCACTGATCACGACGGTCAAACCCAAAAACGTCATAAAAATGATCAGGTAGGCCACGTTCAGGATGTACATTTTGATAAATGTCTTAATCCATCCTTGTTGGTATACCCGGCGCATAGCCAGCAATAAGTACAATAACAAAAATACGGGCACTACGGAAAGTATAATCGTTTGTAGCGTGGAGGTCGTTTCGCTTTCAGCCACGTTGGCGATAAAAATGTAATAGGCCGACATGAGCAAAAAGGCAAATGCGTGAAAGTGAAAGGAAAAAACCAGGTGCTCTACAAAATATCTTTTCCGCCTGATATACAATAATTTAAGAATAAACGATAGCGCCGGCATCATCAATAAAACCATCCAGATCAGCTTGCTCAATACATAGGAAGCCAGCGTGTCGGGGTGCTTATATGCCCTGAGGTTTTGTTTTACCTGCATGCGGGTCCAAAAACCGGTAAACTTGTATTTGTCAAGTACTTCTTCTTCCGTTAATGAAAATACGTCTTTGGAGGCAATCCGCGATTCTACCCTGGCAGAGCTGCTATCTACCATGCCCGGCCAGAAAAAGATGACGGGCATGCTGTCGTTGCTGGTTTTTACCTGTTTTAATAAG
>JAEUUQ010000513.1 GCA_016787505.1 Saprospiraceae bacterium
GTGCTGATGTGCTAATTTGCTGATGTGCTAATTTGTTAATGTGCTGATATTCAAAACATTATTAATTATTCATTTTTAATTTTTAATTATCAGCAAATCAGCACATCAACCTTGTAGTTTCTCCTTCAAAACCTGCCGGTATTTGGGCCCAACGGGCAGCGACAGCGCTTTGCCTTTGACTTCGGTGCGCATCAATTCGACCGTGGTAAAATTGGAGGCAAAACCTTTCACATCTTCAAGGTTAACGATAAAACTATCATGGATACGGAGGAAGCGATCGGCGGGCAGTTGTTGTTCGATATGCTTCAGCCGTTCACGGGTGAGGTATTCGCCTGAGGAAGTCACCATTCTCACATTGACATTGGCGCCTTCGCAATAAATGATATCATCGAGCCATAGTTTGATCAGCATTTGCTTCACTTTTATCATAATAAAGGGGCGTGAGGCGGGGGTTGACGCGGCACTTGCAGCGGGCGCCGGTGCAGTTGGGGTATTGAGTTCGCGTATGGCCTTATCAACGGCGCGAAACAACTTATCGGGTTCTACTGGTTTGAGCAGATAGGCGGAGGCATTGTATTCATAGCCTTTAATAGCGTATTCTGGGAATGCCGTCACAAAAATAACACGAAAAGAGGGTTCGAGGCGGCGCAACGATTCGAGCAGGCTAAAGCCGTTGGCTTCGGGCATTTCTACATCGAGAAAAAGTAGATCGGGCATGGGATTTTGACCCGAGGCCAGGTACTGATAGGCTTCCTGGGCATTTTCAAAAGCAGCCTGGAATTCGAGGTCGAGCCGGCTTTGCAGCAAGCCCGTGATATGTTGGCGCTGCAATTCTACATCTTCCACCACGATGAAGCGATAGGTCATTTTCATATTAGCGGCAATTGTAAGTTTAACTCATAGACGCGGTCGGCCACCCGGGTAGTCAATTCGTATGACTCTCCGTACAGCATATTCAAATTGTCTACTGCCGATTGCAGGCCGAAACCGCCTTCTTGTTCCATACTTCCCTCGTTGCGGGAATTGGGCTTGAAACTGTTGCGGATGTGCAGTTGCAGGGTATCGGCTTGTATATCGATTCGGATGTTAATAAATTTTGTATCGGGGCCGTTGCGGTTATAGTGTTTAAAGCTGTTTTCTACAAAAAGCAAAAGCACCATGGGGGCAATTTGATGCGCCGTACCTTTGTATTCCCCATTGATAACATAGTCGAATTGCGTATTAGCGCCGAGTTGCAGGCGCTGCAAATTGATGTAGCTATTAATAAATTCGATTTCCTGTTCCAACGGGGCAAAACGCTCTGAGGTTCGGTATACCAGGTGGCGCAGCAGCTTCGATAATTCGCCGATGAGGTTGGGTACCCGTTCGTCTTCCTGCCGGGCCAGGATCTGCAGGTTGGCCAGGGTATTAAAGAGGAAGTGAGGCCTCACCTGTTTGCGGATGTAGTCGAGTTCGCGCTCTACTTCGCGGCGGCGGCGGATGGCATCGCGGCGCTCGCGGCGCTCCATCTCCCGATTGCGTTCTACTGTGTCTTTGGTAAGGGTTAACCCGGAGGTGCCTAACACGAGTACCATGACAACGATAGATATTTCGTACCACTCCTGGTCTATCAGGGAAAATAACAGCGAAAAAAGCGGGCCGTATATCACGCCGAAAATGGCGCTGGTGACCAGACTAAAGGCGAAAAAGAGGAAAAAACTCCAGTTTTTAAATTGCACCGTACTCATCAGATAGGGTACGAGCAGGAACTTAATTCGCCCCTGGTACACAAAAAATAAGTTGAAATAAACTGGCGCGCCCATCAGCAGGGTATAAGAAAAAGACTCGCCAAATACAAGCCAAAAGCTATCGCGCTTGTAGTCGAATGTTTCCAGAATTTCTACCCTGCCCTGATACCAGGCGTGTACGGCAAAAAAACAGAAGGTGACAATAGCCACGAAGAAGCCGAAACTCAGGTGTTGAACTACGTCGAGCCTGAGAAACCGGAAAAATCGCGCCTGTGTTTTGGTCATTGTCATAGCAAAACGAAATTACCTTTTTTTGTACAACGAATCAAATTCGCCGTTGTGCCGCACAGGTAGCACAATGCCGGGTTTTGGTAGTGAATGGGGCGTTTTTTGTAGTAAAACGCGTTTGCTACGGCCCGATGGGTTTTTGCTTCGCCAAGCGGGGCGCTTTCAACAGTGGTTTGTTAGTGAGGCAAGGGCGCTACAACTTAGCAGTACAAAACCAAAACCCTTGCATTATGAATAAGCATGTATTTTTTGGACTGGCTATCTTTTTCTTTTGTTTCAGCACACAAGCATTTGGGCAATCGCCTCGAAAACTCCACCATTTTAATGGACAAAATGTGATTAAAGCCGACCTGAGTGCTGCTTTCCAACGCGAATTATCGCTGAGCTACGAACGGCAGTTGTCGAAATGGCTAACCTGGGAATCAGGAGCGTCTTATATGCATATTGGAGATGCGCCGCGACTATCAGGTACAGCTGCTACGGCAACCTATACGGAATACGTAAAAAGAGAAACGGTCTGGTTCTTTTTTATTCCTTCAACCAGTACTTCTCGTAATTATGTTGGAAGCGGCAGACCTATGGAAGTGCCATCTGATCAAACCTATAGGATGAGTACCTGGAATGCTTATTCCGGTGCGCGGTTTTATTTTAAGCCGGCGCTTACCAAGCGCGCCATACCGCAGGGCTTTTATACCGGGCTTAGCGTATGGGGCGGACAAGAACGATTTGAGCGACATTTTTATGAAAATGAAACCAGTATTCTGGAAACGGACAGCGATCTGGATATTTATGGCGTACCTATTATTTTTGTGGGCTTGACAAGCGCTGAGTCGACCACTACATATCAGCAAACCGTGAGACCGGCTTCTTCTTCCCATCAAAACTTTATTTACGGCGTCAAACATTCCCTGGGCTGGCAATGGATCGCTCCTTCCGGCTTTACCCTCGAATTGCAGACTGCATTGGGCATTAGAGGCACAAAAAGCAGTAGTATTCATGGTTTGGCGACTGGAAACCCTGTGAATGTAGAAGGACATATCAAGATGGGTTGGGCATTTTAAAAAATTAAAAAGGGCGCCTCACCGATCAGGTGAAACGCCCCCTAACAGTCGGGTAATTAGTTGACAATCAGCAGTTAGGTCTTAGCAGTCACCAATTAGCGCTAAGCCCTAACCGCTAAGTCCTAATTACTCCTCCCTATCCTCTGACTTGATTTTCAACTCTATATACTCATCCAGGTCGAGGTTTTTGAAGCCTTTTTTGCGCATATCCTGGATGAACGCTGGGGTTACGTCGTGGATTTGCAGGTTGACGGCGTCGTCGATGTCGATATCTTTAAAGCCGATTTGCTGAAACCCTTTGATTAGCTCGGGATTCACATCGTGGATAGCACAATTGACGATATCGTCGATGGAGAGATCCTTCAGACCTGATTTGTACATTTGGCCTACAAAATCGGCGTCGACGTCGTGGATTTTTAAATTAATTATATCGTCGGTCGAAAAGTCTGAAAATCCGGCCTTGCGCATTTCTAAAATATAGTCGGCGTCCACTTCGTGTATCCGCAGATTGACGATATCGTCGTTTGACAGGTCGCTCAAACCTGCTTTGCGCATCTCGGCCAGATAACCGGGGTCGACTTCGTGGATTTTCAGGTTGACCAGTTCATCTGTAGACAGGTCGGTGAAGCCTTCGCGGCGCATCTCGGCCAAAAAGTCGGCGTCGACTTCGTGGATAGAGAAGTTGATGATATCGTCGCTGCTCAGGTCGGAGTACCCCATTTTTTTGAATTCGGCGATCGTCTCCGGCGTCACTTCATGGATACTCATATTCACGAGTTCGTCGGCCGATAGGTCGTTGACGCCGGCTTTTTTGAGACTGTTGATGTATTCGGGCGTGATTTCATGGATTTTGAAATTCAGCAGGTCGTCAAACGACAGGCCGGGGTAGCCCATGGCGTTGACTTGTTTGATATAGTTGGGGTCGACTTCGTGGATTTTGGCGTTGAGGATATCCTGCATGGTCAGGTCTTTGAAACCGCTTTTTGACAGTGCTTTGGCGTAGTCGATGTCTATGTCGTGGATTTTCATCTCTACGATTTCGTCGAGGCGAAGGTCATTTTCGCCCAGATCAGCGGCCAGCTTGCGGTATTCCTGAATGGCTTTGGTGTCCACCCCATGAATGGCCAGTTCCTTGAGATCGTCTCCGGAGAGTTGGCCTCCGGGTACTTCTTTTTGCAGCGAAGTGACGTAAGCCTTATCGGCATTGGCAAAAAAGAGGTGCCACATCATTTCGTCGTCTACTTCAGAAATTCCCTGTTGGGAGATCCAATCGGCGAATGCCTTATCGGCAGTAAATTTGAACTTGCCGTAGCCGTCATTGCCCTCAAATTTGCCTTTAAGCATAAAGGCGCCTGCCGGGCGGGTGATAGTAAATTCCGCTTCCTGGGTGGGAAGTGCAGAAAACTCCGATTTCAGGAAGCAGTCCTCGGTCATCCATCTATCGCCTTGTGCCCGGCTACTGAACAAGATACAGACCTTGTCGCCTTCAATTTTGCCTTCCCAGACGCCGCTTTGTTCGGCTCCGAGGAGGGATACTTTTGAAAACAGATTGGGCAAACTGCCCATCGTTTTGGCCTGGGTAAATCCGAGTCCGGCCAGTACCAGAATAATGGCGCCGGCGCCGATCATCTTTTCCATAGAAACATTTTTTGTCGGGTGAATATGTAAAATGTGTTGTACTCTTTGCATAAGCTGGCTTTTTCTGCTTCCTGCAAAAGCAAGTGAAATGGACATAGGCCTCAAGGCCATATCCTGCACGGCCACCAGCGCTTTGGCGTATTGAACGGCATTGCCGGTGAGGCCGATGGCAAAATCGTCGGCGGCAATTTCGCGTTCGTGGCGCACTTTTGAAGATAGCCACCATACAGCAGGGTGGTAGTAAAATAGGGTTTCTACCAGGCTTTGCAGGATATTAAAAAGGTAATCGTGTCGCAGGATATGAGCCAATTCGTGAGCGAGTATAGCTTCTGCTTCGTCGGGTTCCAGGCGGTTGATCATGCCGATGGGGAAGAGTACCACAGGCTTGAGATAACCTACCACCAAAGGTGAGCGTACAAGCGCCGACTCCACCAAAGAGATCGTTTTTTTGATACCCGATTTTTGAGCCAGCCGATGTAGAATATCTTCCCAGTATTGCTCTACGGGGATATTCAGGTGGCTTTTCAGGTAGTATACATAGCCGATATTGCCCATTAGCCGGAGCAAAAACATACACATGCCCAGCATCCAGATCGTTACGATGAGCGGCAGGTTGTTGTCAAAATAAGCGCGAAACGAGGCGCTGTCGAGCTCCCGATCTGCAGGGGTAGGCGGTGGCGCCGGGCTTGCATCGTATGGCGCGGCGTCCTGGGAGGCGATCGCATCGTGGATGGCCCCCGATCCGATAGGAGCAGGAGAGGAGCCGGTATAATAGATAGCAAACGTGACCAGGGCGGCTACCAGAATAGCAGCCAGCGCAGCGTTGGCCAACCAGTAACGCCAGCGGGCCGGTTTGTGGCGAAGAGCCAGCAGGGCTATAGCGGTGACAAAGCCGATAGCTGCGGCTTGCCACAGCACGTGCAGCACCATCCAGCCGAGTGCGGCGCCCAGGTTTTCGGGGAATAATAGAGATTGGCCGGTCATAAGTCGGGTGGTTTTAGATTACTTATTTTGCTGATCTTCAAGTTGTTTGATAAGCAGTTTGATCTGCTCCAATTCTTCTGCCGTCGTTTCGCCGCTACCCAGGGCGCGCAGGGCCAGGGAGGCCGGTGAGCCGCCGAAGGCGATGGTGGCCAGCCCTTTGATGACGCGCGATTGGGTGACTTCCTGCCGCTCTGCGGGGCGGTAAATATGGTTTTTGCCTTCTATCTCGCGTTTCAGCAGTCCTTTGTCGAGCATG
>JAEUUQ010000552.1 GCA_016787505.1 Saprospiraceae bacterium
GCTCAGCAAAGCCGAAAAAGCAGAACTTATGCATTTTATGATTGAGCTTCTGTCTGATGACGATTTTGAGCTTTCTCAAGCCTGGAAAACCGAATTAGATCGAAGAGAGGAAGCCCTCAACAGCGGAGTTGCTACAGGGAAGCCCGCCAAAGATATTATTGCGAAATATCTTTCCCGCTGATGTCTCTCTATCAGGTTATCATACAACCCGAGGCAGAAGCAGAATTGGATGAAGCTTATGCCTTTTTCGAGTCTCAGCAGCCTGGGCTAGGCCTTGAATTGCTGGCTAATCTTTCCGAAACAATCAGCTTACTGGAAGATAACCCCTTGATATTCCAAAAAGTATATGGCGAAAAGCGTAGAGCTATTGTCAAGCGGTTTGGGTATAATGTGATTTATAAAGTGGTGGACAAAAACGTCTTTATTCTGGCTATTATGCATGGGAATAGAGACCCTTGGCATTGGAAGATCAGAGGTTAGGGCGCTCCATTTTTCAACAAAAAAAATAACGACGGCATAATGGGCAAATCGCTAACTTTGCCCACGACGATTTTGATATAAATCCTACTGGCATCTCGTATGCAAAACAAGCTCCTAACCCGTATTCTTCAACGCTTGCAGCCCCTGCGCGAGGCCACAGGCCGATGGTTTGACCGCCGCAAGGCCACCTGGAACCGGTTTGCCGAAAAATATCCCAGGGGCGCCCGTGTGGTCAAATGGGGCGCAATGGCAGGGGCTGTAGCCATGGGCGCCGCCTTGATATTCACCCTTGTCGTATTCCTGAGCGTGCCTACTGTAAGGCAGCTGCGGCAAGTACAAACCCAGCACGCCTCCGAAATATATTCAGCCGACGGGGTGCTTTTGGGGCGTTATTTCAACGAAAACCGCACCCTCATCAAATACGAAGACATGCCCGCGCATATCTTCGATGCCCTGGTAGCTACCGAAGACGAGCGTTTTTATACACACGGCGGCATCGATTACCGCAGTTGGGCGCGCGTATTGTTTCGTACCATCTTGCGCAAAGACGAATCCGGCGGCGGGGGCAGTACCATCAGCCAGCAATTGGCTAAAAACCTCTTTCCGCGCAAAAACTACAAATTCTTATCGCTCCTGATCAACAAAGCACGCGAAATAATTATCGCTACGCGACTGGAGCGGGCCTACGAAAAACCGCAGTTATTGGCGCTTTATCTCAATACGGTGCCGTTTAGCGAAAATGTATTCGGGGTAGACGTGGCTGCGCGCCGGTTTTTCAGCAAAGCGCCCAACGAATTGCGCATTGAAGAAGGCGCCGCATTGGTGGGCACCTTACGGGCAACTACCTACTACAGTCCGATGAAGTTTCCCGACAGGGTGCGACAACGCCGCAACGTGGTGCTCAAACAAATGCTCAAAAACGGTTACCTGGCGCAGGCTGTCTGCGATTCCCTACAGCAAACGCCCATGGAATTGTGCTACGACCCCGGCGTAAAAAACGACGGATTTGCGCCTTACTTCCGCGAATACGCCCGCCAGGAACTCGACCGCATCCTGGCCGATTACCGCAAACCCAACGGACAACCCTACGACCTCTATACCGACGGACTCAAAATTTATACGACGCTGAACACCGATATCCAACGCATTGCGGAAAGCGCCGTACAAGAACACATTTCCTACCTCCAGCGCAACTTCGACAAGCAATGGCAGGGACAAAAACCCTGGGTTGACGACGAAGTGATCAATACGCTCATGCGCGCCTCGTCGCGTTATGAAAAATACAAAAAGCAAGGATTAAGCGACGAGCAAATACAAAAGCGCTTTGAGGAAAAAATCCCCATGACGGTATTCTCCTGGGAAGGCGACAAAGACGTGGAGATGAGTCCGCTCGACTCTATTCGCTATTATTTCTGCCTGATGCAGGTAGGATTTCTGGCGGCGGAGCCCCGCTCAGGTTTCATCCGGGCATGGGTGGGCGGTATCGACTTCAACTACTTCCAGTTTGACCACGTGCGGGCCCGGCGCCAGTCGGGGTCGGCATTTAAGCCGATCGTGTATACCCAGGCTCTTCGCAGCGGCATCCCGCCTTGCGAGCAGATACCCAACGAATTAAAAATTTACCACCAATACGAAGAAGGGGAGTGGGCCGTAAAAGAATACGGGCGGGAAGACCCTACGCCGCATATCTCTCCGGAGGGCAAAGACGAAGACGACTGGATACCGCAGAACTCCGACGGCATCTACGGCGGCTCGTATTCCATGGAAGGCGCGCTCACCAACTCTGTCAACACCATCACCGTCAATCTGATCATGCGCACGGGGTATCAAGCGGTGATCGACCTGGCGCGCAAGATGGGCATCACCTC
>JAEUUQ010000617.1 GCA_016787505.1 Saprospiraceae bacterium
GACAACCAACCGCCTGCGATTAACTGCCCCCCTACGGTAGAAGTTGGTACCAATGCCAACTGCAACGGCGCACAGGTAACCATACCCAACGTGACGGGTACCGACTGTAGCAATACTATTACCATCACCAATAACTCGCCCTATGCGACCAATCACGGGGCTAATGCCAGTGGGTTCTATCCCAACGGCGTGCACCAGGTTACTTTTAGCGCTACCGATAACTGCGGCAACAACAGCTCTTGTACCACTACCATTCGGGTAGAAGATAAAACGCCCCCCTCTCCGATATGCATAGTAGGTTTGTCAGTCAATCTCGTATACAGCGATGGCGAAAACAAAGCCGTAGTTAACGCAGAAGCTTTCAATGGAGGAAGTGCCGACAATTGCACTTCAAATGCCAACCTCAAACATTTCATTCGGAGAGCCGGCAGCAACCTACTAACTCCACCTACCACCAACACACTCAAATTTGACTGTTACGATTTGGGCAACCAACTTATTGAATATTGGGTAACCGACCTTGCCGGCAACAGCGATTACTGTCTGACGTATATCCTGATCCAGGACAATAACCAGATTTGTTTTACCTCAACAGCCTCGGGCATGATAGCGGGGGGGATTTTTACAGAAAATGGTAACGACGTAGAAAGCGTGTCGGTACAAGTGATGGGTAACTCATCCCTGAGCATGGTGACCGGGCCCGATGGAGGTTTTGAATTCCACGACATACCTTTGAACAACAGCTACAGCCTGATGCCCCAGCGCAACGACGACCCGCTCAACGGCGTTTCGACAATTGACCTGGTACTTATCACAAAGCATATTTTGGGCACGCAGTCGCTGAATAGTCCATACAAGATCATCGCCGCCGACATAGACAAGTCGGGTACCGTTGCCACTTCCGACCTCATCAAGTTGCGCAAGCTGATCTTACAGCTCGACAATCAATTGCCCAACGGCAATAAGTCGTGGCGGTTTATTCCAGCCGACTTTGTCTTTCCCGACCCGGCTAACCCCTTTGCGGGTTACTTCCCTGAGGTGATGAATATCGACGAATTGAACGATGATGAAATGCATGCCGACTTTATAGCCATCAAAGTAGGCGACGTAAACGGATCAGCTACGCCGACCAACCTGCAGGATATCGAAGATCGTGGAGACCAGGGCATCTTTACCCTCATCGCTGACAACCGACGCGTATCGGCAGGTGAAACCTTTACCATCGATTGTTATGCCCACGGCATGCACTACATCCCAGGTTATCAGTTTACACTCGGCTTCGACACCGATTTGCTGGAATGGGAAGGTGTAGAGCCCGGCGCACTGGAGGGTATTAGCGAAGGTAATTTCGGCTTATCAGCCGTAGATGAAGGATTGATCACAACTAGCTGGAACGAAGAGACGCCGCACGAAGGCAGTGAAAAAATCACCCTGTTCAGGCTTAGCTTCCGTGCCAAGCAAGACCTGGAAGTGCAAAATGCGCTTTTCCTCAGCGATAAGATGACGAAAGCAGAAGCCTATACCCGCACTTACGATGTATTGGGTGTCAACCTGGTATTCGCCAGTGTCAACGTCAGCAATGCCAATAGTCCGAAAGGATACGAACTATTCCAGAACAGGCCCAACCCGTTTGCCGACGAAACCATCATCGCTTTCCAAATGGAGGAGAGAGGAAGTGCGCGACTTACCGTGTATGACGCTACCGGAAAAATGATCTACCAGCAAGAGGCTGTTTTTGAAACCGGTTACAACGAGGTGTCTATCGGCAAAAAAGATTTGCCGGTGAGTGGCGTGTTCTATTATCAATTAGAAGCAGGCGCCTGGAAAGACACTAAAAAGATGATAATGTTGGATTAACAGTGTTTCAAGCATACAGGAAAAGTGTGTGAGGGGACTGCCGGGGCTGGCGGTCCCTTTTTTTGTGAACTGTGAACTGTGAACTGCTCTCGGTTCTACCTACAACCTACAACCTACAACCCACAACCCACAACCTACAACCCACAACCCACAACCCACAACCTACAACCCACAACCCACAACCCACAACCCTTCTTCCGGTACTTCCCGTTCCTCAACTAATTTTAAAAAAAATAAATTAATATTTATAAAATACCTAAAATGCGGTATAGCCTCTTTGTAAGTAAATGCGTACTTTTGTAGCGCTTCTTCAAAGAAGTTCTCATCAACCGATAAATCAGCAAGCCGCATAATGCGGTTGTCATCCCTTGGAAACGTCTGCACAATACAACGAAGACGACCTTTTTCATTTATACGATTTACTACTAACAAGTTGAAGTCATAATTCCACGATGTGAGAAAATGCACACCATTGGTATAAAAAATGCAATGGCCAAAAGCGAGTCATCCCGGATTTTATTCCTGGGATGACTTTTTTTTTGATAACTTTCGAAATAAAACAGTTCGATATGGCCAGGCACAATGACACAGGCAATGCGGGAGAAGAAGAAGCCGGGCTTTTTTTAGAACGGCATGGTTATGCGATTGAGCAGCGCAACTGGCGTTGCGGCCGTGCAGAAATTGACCTGATTGCCCGAAAGGGAGACCAGTTGGTGTTTGTAGAAGTTAAAACGCGCAGCAATCTGAGCTATGGCCGCCCCGAACTTTTTGTCGACTCCCGCAAAGCGGCCCGCATTGCCGCTGCTGCCGGCGCTTATATGCAGCAGGTGGCGTACGAATGGATCTTTCGTTTTGACGTAATTGCGGTAATTTACCGTGGCAGGGGCATGTTTTCCATCCGCCATTTTGAAGACGCGTTTTTTCCGACGCGGGTGTAGGGAAAGCGTTCACCGCTTTCCCAGGTAGGTAAACGGTAAACGTTTACCCTACGTGGTGTTCATTAACCTTCATTAACCTTGTTTCAAGGAGGATTAACCTACAATGCGCATACAGCCGCCTATTTTTGTCCGGTAATCAACCGACAAAAAAGCAAGCGTATGACACTTCCGCGTTTTTACATTTCCCTTCTGATGATATTGGGTTATTGCACGGCGAACGCCCAGTCTGGCGCCAAATATGCGATAACAGGCTCGATAGTAGCCGATAGCGCCATGGCGCCCCTCGAAGGCGCCACCGTCATGTTATTGCTGGCTGCCGATTCCTCCTTAGTCAACTTTGGGCGTTCGGAGGCCAACGGGGCCTTTGAGCTGACCCACGTGCCCAACGACAAGGCTTATCTGCTGCGTATCACCTATGTGGGGTATAGCGCCTACGACAAGCCGATACCGGCGGGGAATACCCAAAACCCCCTGGCATTGGGCCTGCTCCCCCTCTCGCCTCAGTCGACCACGCTGGGGGAGGTAACCGTAAAAGCCGGACACATACCGGTCACAATCAAAAAAGACACCATAGAATACAATGCCCAGGCTTTCAGCGTAAAACCCAATGCAGTAGTAGAAGATCTGCTAAAAAAGATGCCGGGTATTGAGGTAGATCAAGACGGCACCGTGCGCGCCCAGGGCGAGCAGGTGAGGCGGGTGATGGTAGACGGCAAAGAATTTTTTGGGCAGGATCCCAAAATTGCCACCCAAAACCTGCCGGCCGACGCGGTAGATAAAGTACAGGTATTTGACAAAAAATCGGATGCCGCCACCTTTTCGGGCATTGACGACGGGCAGCGCGAAAAAGCGTTGAACCTCAAACTCAAAGCCGACCGCAAGCAAGGCGTTTTTGGCAGCGTAAATGGCGGCTACGGCACCGATAACCGCTACGACGGCAGAGTAAGCCTCAACCGCTTCAACGACAAGCGGCAATTGGCTTTCCTCGCTATGGGCAATAACATTAACCGCCAGGGATTTTCTATCGAAGACTACCTGAGTTTTACCGGCCAGCTACAGCGAATGCGTGCCGGCGGGGCTATTCGCATAGAAATCAATGCCGAAGACCAGGGTATTCCCCTCGATTTTGGCGGCAACAACGGGTTGACAACTACCTGGGGAGCGGGGCTTAATTTTAACAATAAGTTTACCGACAAAACAGAAGTCAACGGCAGTTATTTTTACAACATGCTCGACAACAAACTGGAGCGCACGCTCAACCGCCAAACTTTCCTGCCCGATGGCAACTTCAGCGTAGCGGAGCAAAGCACGCAAAACAGTCGCAACGACAATCACCGCCTCAACGCCGTACTCGACCACAAGATCGATTCGATGAACCTCCTGAAATTATCGGCGTCGGGGGTATACAACGAAACCGATATTTCCACTCTTTCGGATAGCCGTACCAGCAGGGCCGGCGACCAACTCATGAACGAAGGCTTGCGTCAAAACCAGGTGGGCGGCGCCGGCTCTTCGCTCAACACCAACCTGCTGTATCGCCATAAATTCAGCAAAAAGGGGCGAACCCTTAGTGCCAATGTGCTGCTGAACAGTAATACCCGCAACAGGGATGGCGAACTTACCGCCGTGAACCGCTATTACGACGAAGCGGGCGCCCTGCTTCGCACCGATTCCATAAGCCAGACAAACACCCAGCGCAACGACGTACTCACTTTCGGCGGCAACGCCTCGTATACCGAGCCGCTGGGCAAGCGCAAATACCTCGAAATG
>JAEUUQ010000428.1 GCA_016787505.1 Saprospiraceae bacterium
CTGGGCACTGCCCGGGAAGTAGTGACCAGGGTACTCAAAAAGCTGGAAACGGAGGGGCATATTCGCCAATTACCCCACGGTCAAATTGAGGTGTTGTAATTTTTTTACGGCTTGGTGACCGGAGTCACCACTTATGCCGGCGGTATAGGTGTAATTTTGACTTATCAATACAGTTCTTCACCATCAAAACCTATTTCAGCCATGAAAAAAAATATGGGTAACACCGACCGCCTCGTCCGCGTAATCATCGCAGCCATCATTGCCGTATTGTACTTCACTAATGTTGTTGCCGGAACGCTTGGATTAATACTCCTGGTTTTAGCCGGTGTGTTTGTACTCACCAGTTTTATCAGCTTCTGCCCGCTTTATGCTCCATTTGGGATTAGCACCTGTGCGACAGAGAAAAAAGCTTAATTCGGTTGTAGGTTGTAAGTTGTAGGTTTATTACAACTTACAACCATTCTGTCCTCTCTACTGCATTTTTCTTTTATTGTATAAATTTAATTTCAAATTATTCATTACTAATTATATACATAAAAAATTCGTCAATTAGAAACCTGACTTAAGAGCCTTCTTGGTTTGTTTAGGCGTAACACAAAACGGATTTTGGGCTTATATTTAATTCACCAAAACCACCGTTATGAAACAAACGTGCTTGCTCATCATTTGGGCTCTAACGATCAAATTAATCCCGTCAGGCGCGCAAGCCCCTGTTAGTGCCGTAATCGAAAGCGGCAATGTAAAAGCCCTCGTCCAATCCAACGGCGCCCTTTTCTGGGATTTCTCCAACGGTCAGTTTATTGCGCCTTATGTGCCGGGGCAGGCGGAAATATCGCTGATACGGGCATCGGGCATATGGCTGTCGGGGCTGGATCCAGGCGGTAATATCAAGCTAGCAGCCCAATTATACGACAGCAATGGCGATTTTGAGCCTGGCCTGTCATCGGGCACAGGCCCTATTCCCTTCAATAAAATCTGGCGCGTGACAGCCGACGAGGTGGCGCAACACGTAGCAGACTGGGAAGACAACCAAATTATTGACAACCCCGTGCCCAATGTCTTTTCCTGGCCCGCAAGGAGTAATCCCTTTTTTGAACAATACAACTCGGGGTTGACACTGCCGAGCCTTTCGCAGGGCTTCGCAGGTTTCTGGGATCGCGATGGCGATGCCGTTTATAACCCCGCAGCGGGCGACTTCCCTGTACTGGAGGTCAGAGGTTGCGAACAAGCTATCGTACCCCACGAAATGCTTTGGTTTTCTTTTCACGACTACGGCATACATAACCAGAGCTTCGGCGCCATGCTCAATATCGAGATACATACACTGGTGTTTACTTTTAATTGTTCAGATAACAGTGTGTTAAACGATGCCGTATTTGTGCGTTACAAATTAATCAACCGGGCTTCGGAAGATCTCCTGGAAGCGCGTTTCGGTGTTTTTGCCGACTTTGACATCGGCGCGCCGAATGACGACTATGTGGGCTGCGACCCAACACGCCAACTTATTTTTGGTTATAACGCCGATCTTTTCGATAACCTTTACGCCAATCCGCCGGCTATGGCGGTAGATATGCTACGCGGCCCGCTCAACGAGCAATTAGAAGAACAGTCCCTTGCGCACATGATGCCTTTCACTAATGAGACGGGGCCGCAAGGTATGCCCAATGTACCACTTCAGTATTATTACCTGATGAACGGTTATTGGTTGGATGGCGCCCCCGCCCCTGGCAACGGCCTGCTCTTTCCAGGTGATCCCAATGACCCCGCTGCCGACTCTGAACTAACATCGGGGAATACGCCTGGCGATCGCAGGGCCATTGCCAGCAGCGCGCCGTTCAAATTGCAACCCGGCGCTGTTAATGAACTGATACTGGGGTATTATTTCACACAAGTGCCCGGCGCCGACGCCTTTGAAAACGTGGCCGCCATGTACGAACGGTCCGATACGCTTCAGGCCCTATTTGATGATTGCTTTGATATTCCTTCTGACCATTGCGCGCTGGTAGTGAGTGCACACGCCCCTAATGCGGAGCCGCAACGGCTCACCCTATCTCCCAATCCGGCCTCCCAAAGGGTCGTGCTCCAAATTGGCGATATCCGGGAAAAACTGCAAGTAGCTGTTTATGACGCGTCCGGACGGCAAATTTATTCTGCCACATTGACAGGAGTTAACCCCGAATTAGACGTGAGCAACCTCATGCCCGGTATATACTGGATAAAAGTGGTTACTGATAAGGGAATTACACTGGCAGGTAATATGGCTATTGCGCGGTAGTAAAAAAAATCGTAATGTAGAGCCATAAAATTTTGTGGCTCTACATATTACATACCATGCGAAAAACAGCCTCAGTTCTCATCACACTGTTGCTTGCAGTCGTTTACACTGCACAAGCTCAACCTGCCAATATCGACAGTCTGAAAAACGTATGGAGCGCGCGCGCTTCGGGCGATTCGGTCAGGGGTTTAGCCGCACAGGGCTTAGTAGTTTATTATTTAGGTGTAAATATTGATTCCGCGCTCTGGTGGAGCGATCAGGAAATCTCTTTTGCCCAAAAGACGGGATCGCCCTATTTGCTGTCGTCAGCAATGAAAGACAAGGCGATCGCACACCAATACAAAGGCGAATACGAGCAGGCCCTGGCTCTCAACCAGGAGGCTTTGCAGATGTTGGGCGAGAGCAAACGCGATCAAACACTGGCCTCTACTATTTTGGGCAATATCGGCCTTACTTATAGCGACAAAAAAGAAACCGATAAAGCCGCAGAATACTATAAAAAGGCTCTAAACATCAAACGTATTTTAGCCGACAGCATAGGTATCGCCCGCAATTTGAACAATATCGGGCTGGTGTATTTTCAGAGTAATATTTTTGACTCGGCACTGGTATATTTTACCAAAACCCTCGAACTCTCACGTCAGCTAGGCAGCGATTTTGGGGAAGCATTATCGCTGGGCAATATCGGTTCGGTTTATTTAAATACCAAACAATACGACAAAGCTGATACGTACCTCCATCAGGCCCTTGAACTCAAGCGGCGCATCAACGATCAACGAGGCGTAAATACCGTACTAAACAACCTGGGTAATACCGCATTGGAGCAAAAAGATTATGCCAAGGCCCGCGCTTATTATGAAGAGGCCCTCCAGGTAGGCCGGCAAGTGGGCGATAAACAATACTTGAGCGAAACTTATTCCGGGCTGGCACAAACATACGCCGGCCTGGGCGAATACCGCCTGGCATACGAAGCGTCGAATGATTACGCCATAGTAAGAGATTCCATAATGAACGAGCTCAATAGCGAAACGTTCAACGAAATGGAAGTGCGTTTTCAAACCAAAGAAAAAGAAGCCCAACTGAGCAGTCAGCAACTCACCATTGCCCGACAACGCATCCTTGTCATCGGCGCCGTTCTTGCGCTTGTAGTGATGGGCGCCTTGTTTCAGTTCTTCCGCAACCGGCAACGCCTTCGCCAGAAAGAAGCTGACCTGTCCGTGAAACTGGAGCGTGCAGAAGCCGACAAGTTGCGCGAAATCGACAAATTGAAGAGCAATTTTTTTGCCAATATCAGCCATGAATTTCGCACTCCCCTCACACTCATCCTGGGCCCGCTCGAGCAAATGCTCAGCGGCGCCCTGCGGGGTGATCTACAGAAATACTACCGCATCATGCAGCGCAATGCCGTCAGGTTGTTGCAACTCGTCAACCAACTACTCGACTTATCGCGGTTGGAAAGCGGGCGCATGTTATTGCAGGTAAACCGCTGCGACTGGGTGTCGCTGGTACGCGCTATTGCTTTTTCTTTCGAAAGCCTCGCCGAGCGCAAGCAAATCAGCCTCGAAGTCGATTTGCCCGCCGGCCCCCAATATGGCTGGATTGACCGCGACAAACTGGAAAAAATACTCGTAAACCTGTTGTCAAACGCTTTTAAATTCACCCACGAAGAAGGTAATATAGCGGTCAACGGCCGACTAACAGACGATAGCAAATGGCTCAGACTCACCATTGCGGACAACGGCATAGGCATACCCGCGTTTCAATTGGAACACTTGTTTGAGCGCTTTTACACCACGGGCACCACCGAAGAAGGTGTGGAAGGCAGTGGCATTGGGTTGGCGCTCACCAAAGAACTGGTCGTGTTGCATCACGGCAAAATCGAAGTAGAAAGCGAGCCCAGGCAGTTTACCCGTTTTCATCTTGCCATACCTATCACTCAAGAAGCCTTTGGCAACGAAGAGATTGGGCCTGATACAGACGTTTCATCGGCTGCAGCAGTTGCGCCTGTTTTTGCCCCAAAAGCGCAGCCGCCCGCATCGGTCGCTGAGGCCGACGAAACCCGTGATCACCCGATGGTATTGATCGTAGAGGACAACGAAGACGTGCGCAACTATATCTCCGAGCAATTATCGGACGACTTCCACACCGTATTGACCGAAAACGGCAAAGAAGGCCTGGCCAAAGCGCTCGAAATAGTGCCCGACCTGGTCATTACCGACCTAATGATGCCCGAAATGGACGGCATGACCTTATGTCGTTTTTTAAAACAGGAAACCGCTACCAGCCACATACCCGTCATTATGCTTACGGCCAAGGCCGAGCGCGAGGATAAACTGGAGGGACTGGGTACCGGCGCCGACGACTACCTCGTCAAACCCTTTGATGCGCTTGAGTTGAAGACCCGTATCAACAACCTCATTACCCAGCGCAGGTTATTGCGCAGTCGCTTTGCCGGCGCGACGGTTTTCAAACCTTCGGAAGTAGCCGTAACGCCTGTAGACGAAGCCTTTCTTAAACGCGTGATGTCTACTATAGAAGACAATCTTGATGAAGAACACTTCAGCGTAGTGGAATTGGGTCAGGCTGTAGGCATGAGTCGCAGCCAACTTCACCGCAAGCTCAAAGCCCTCACTGACAAGGGCCCCAACGAGATTATCAGGGACATGCGCCTGAACCGTGCCAAAGAATTGCTGGAAAAAGGCGCCGGCAACGCTTCCGAGGTGGCTTACATGGTGGGATTCAACAGCCTGGCTTATTTTTCAAAATGCTTTAGCGATCAATTCGGCATGGCGCCAAGTGACGTGCGCAAGCGTTAAAATTCGTGCGCATCTTTTTGGGCAAAATAATTAGCCACAAAACTGTAGGCAAAAATGCCGATTCCGAAAAGTGGCAGGGCAAAGCCGTTTTGAGGTAAAAATATGGCTACCAGTCCCACTACCGCCATAGCTATGGCATACCACAGCAGGTATTGGCGGGCTTTGCTACCGGGCCTTACATTAAACATACCGCTGGCGGGAATCAACATAAAGAAAAAGTAGCCAGTGAGGAAAGCAAAAAATAAAACCTGCGTGAGTAAAAATCCGATAAAAGCGAAAAGAGCAGCGGCAAGCAGCGTACCAGCCAGATTAGACCCTTTCAATTCATCCTCATCGAGGGCGTATTTTCCCAGGGGATGCAGGCGAAGAAACAGGTTGGACACCGGTTTGGCTATCCAGGAAGAAAACGCAAAAATGACGTACGCTACAATTAGCGGCATCACCAGCGGCTGAAGCGCGGGAAAAGATTCTGCCGCAGAAAGCAGCAATCGGTAGGCTACATACAGGCCGATGATAAACACCCATTGGTTGCGCTCGCTGAGTTTGCTGATCCACAAGAAATAGCGCAGGATAACCCGGTAAAGTACATTTTTTGCTTTAATGGCTTCTTTGAGCCCCATACGGGCGAAATCGTGGGTAGGGTCGAGCCGAAGCGCTTCTTTAAAATTGTCGAGTGCCTGGGCGTAGTTTCCAATATGCACATTTACCCAACCTTTACTGGCGTGTGAATGGGCGTCTTCGGGGTCTTGTTGCAATGCGAAGTCAATCGCCTGGGCAGCTTCGCCGGTTCGGTTGAGTTTCACAAGCGCTTCGGTGCGCATATTGAGCAAGTTGACATCTTCGGGGTCGAGAGAGAGGCCGGCTTCTGCAGCGTCGAGGGCTTCCTGCCACTTGCTTTCGTAGATGGCAAAAATAGCTTGGAGCAAGTAGAACGATGAGTCGTCGGGCGCCTGACGTTGCCCTTCCAGCAGGACTTCCCTGGCCTTGGCCATTTGTTTATTATAAAATAAGGCGCGCGCCAGAATATAATAAAACCAGGGCCATTCGGGGTTGTTACTCACAGCTTGCCGGGCGGGAGGCAGCGCTTCGGCATAGCGCTCCTGTTGCAGATATACCTCTGCGAGCATAGCCAAGCCAAAAGCATCGGTAGGTTCGCCTGCCAGGTAAGCTTTCACTTCCTTTTCGGCTTCGGCATAACGTCTTTGTTCTAATAAAAGCCCGGCGCGTTCCAGGTAGATATTCATGGTGAGTAGGGTTGAGTAGGGTTGAGTAGGGTTGAGTAGGGTTTAGTAGGGTTTATGAGGGCTTAGATCTGTTCACAGTTCACAGTTCACAGTTCACTTCCTCACATTCAAATACGTCAAAATCTCATCATACAGGCCGCTTTCGTTGGCGAACAGGGCGTAATTTTTTGCTGTGCCGAACCACTCCTTGGTAGTTGCCTTGTGTTTTTTTACAGCTGCTTCGATATCGGCGGTTTCGAGCGGTGTGGGTATGCCTTTCGACATCGCCTCGTGGAGTTTGGCTTCGATAGCGATATCCACGAGGGCCTGGAGGTCGGCGCCCGAGTAGTCGGCGGTAAGACGGGCCAGGCGGGCAAAGTCGACATGGCCAAGGGGTTTGCCTTGGAGTTGGATGCGCAGGATAGCCTCCCTGGCCGACTCGTCGGGGGGCGGCACAAAAACAATGCGGTCGAAGCGGCCCGGCCGGCGGAAGGCGGGGTCGAGGTGCCAGGGAGCATTGGTAGCTGCGAGCACCAGCACGCCTTCGTTGTCGTATTCCACGCCGTCAAGCTCGGCCAGAAACTGGTTAATGAGGTGTCTGCCGGCGCTTTGGCGCATATCACTGCGGCTGGCGCCGAGGGCGTCAACTTCGTCAAAAAAAAGCACGCAGGGTTTCATCGAACGTGCTTTCTGGAAGAGTTGGTGCAGGTTTTGCTCGCTCACGCCCACGTACATATTGAGGATATCGCTGATGCCTACAGCGATAAAATTGGATTGTATTTCACCGGCTGTTGCGCGTGCCAGGTGGGTTTTACCGCAGCCCGGGGGGCCGTACATCAAGATACCTCCGCCAATCTTTTTGCCATAGGCTTTGTATATCTCGGGGTGCTTGAGGGGATGGATGATCTTGAGGCGGATCTCCTCCTTCACCTTATCCATGCCGCCCACACTATCAAAGGCAATCTTGGGGCGTTCAATTTCGATAGCACTCTCGTCTTCGAAGTCGTTGCCCTGGCGCAACGTGAGTTTTTCGGCCTCGCGGGGCGTCTGGGATTTCTGCTGGAGGTTAATTTCCGATTCCAGGAAAGTATCGCGCAGGTTTCCGTCGATCAGCACGGCTTTTTCATAGGCGTCAATAGCTTCGCCGGGCTGATTGGTAGCCAACAGGAGGCGGGCATACAGGAGCCATACCGCGGCGGGAGGCGTAGGGGATTGCAGCAGTTCTTCCACCACCACAAGCGCCAGTGCCGTTTTTTGTTGTTCAAAAAAAACGGTAGCCAATCCCAGCTTGAGCGATACATCGTGGGGGGCGAGGCGCAGGGCCTCTTTCCATTCCAGTTCCGCTTCTTCAAATCTTTTGCGTTTGGCGAAGGCATTGGCCAAAAGCTTGCGAAGCGGTACGTTTTCGGGAGAATTTCGTACCGCTTCGCGCAAGTGATCGAGTTCGTCTGAATCCATCATTATGAATGGGTCGTTAAAGCTGCAATATTAAGGAGAACTAACCTCCAGATCACTGCGCTGGTGTGTCTTTTTGGGTATGGTACCATACACATAATCCCAAAGTGGAGAAGATACGCCAAACATGACGCCTTCTTCGCTATAGTGATGGATAGCATGGTTTACCCACAGATATTTAAAAAAATTATTCGGTGGTCTGAAAATATGCACACTGTAATGAACTACCAGATACAAAGCATAGCCCACCAAAAAGCCGGCCAGCGTAGAAAAGGCATATTGTCCCAGCACGGCGCGAAAGACAATAAGCAACAACGTACTGATGGTCACGCTCATTACCGGTGGCATGGCGAGGCGCTGCTTGTCCTTCGGATAGTCATGATGAATACCATGTACGGTGTAAGTAATTTTCTTTCGTTGATCCGAGGCATCCGGGGGGGCATGAAAAAACCTTTTGTGTACATTATATTCCACAAAAGTAAACAGGAAGGCGCCTCCCGCAAACAGCATTACAATCGTCAAAAACGTCAATTCTGTAGCAACTGCAGCATAGTATAAAAGCCCTGCTGCGTAAACGAAAAAGAAAGTCACGGGCACAGAGATGTGGGTCCGCGTGAGCTTATCGAGCCACTTATTTTGAAAAAGCGGTACCGATATGTTTTCGTCGGAAACATAATTTCTGGCTTTTGCCTGCTTCATAGTTAGTACATTAAATTAAATCTTAAGTGTTTGGCGGAGATACCTGCCGTATTTCCGCTTGTAGACCTTATAGATTCGTTTAATGTGCTTGTAGCTGTATGGGTTGTTTGCTTCGACGGTAGGTGAGCAATAGAAGCCCTGTTGCTTCATCCAGTCGTCGTTAAATATTTTGCCCAGGTAACGGCTGCCGTGATCGGGAAAAAGCACGACCACCACATCATCGGGGCGTAGTTGTTTTTTGATTTTATACACCGCCTCCATAGCGGCGCCGCTGGAGTAGCCTACCATAAGGCCTTCTTTGGCGGCCAGTTCGCGGGCGCGCACGGCGCTATGACGGTCGGTCACCTTCACGAAATCGTCGATCAGTTCAAAGGCTACGTTATCGGGGATAATCGTTTTGCCGAGGCCTTCGATGCGATAGGGGTAAATCTCGTTTTTGTCGAGGATACCCGTTTCCCAATATTTTTTGAGTACCGAGCCATAGGCGTCGACGCCGATGATACGGATATTGGGATTTTTCTCCTTCAGATAGCGTGCCGTACCTGAGAGCGTACCTCCTGTGCCGGCACAGCATACAAAGTGCGTAATTTTACCTTCGGTTTGTTCCCAAATTTCGGGACCCGTGGTATAATAGTGAGCATTGGAATTATCCAGGTTAAAATTTTGGCCCAGGTAATACGCATTGGGAATCTCGCGGCTGATTTGTTCAGCGCGGGAATAATAAGAATTGGGATCTTCGGGTTCGGCGTCTGCGGGGCAGACTACCACTTCGGCGCCCATTGAGCGGAGTAGCGATAATTTTTCCTGTGATGCCTTACTCGTTACCGTAAGGATGCATTTATACCCTTTGATACTGCACACAATCGCAATGCTAAAGCCTGTATTGCCTGAGGTTGCTTCAACGATAGTATCGCCCGGCTTGATGCGGCCCTTTTTTTCGGCTTGTTCGATCATGTACAGGGCAATGCGGTCTTTTGCCGATTGACCTGGGTTAAAAGATTCGACTTTACCGAGCACGGTGCCTGGAATGTCGGCGCACATACGTCCCATTTTGATCAATGGCGTATGGCCGATAGTTGCTAAAACGCTTTCGTAGTACATACAATGGTTGCTTTAAAGTCCAGTTTGGGCAGAGCAGTATTTATTTGAGGGATTCAATACTGGTCGTGTACAATGGTCACTACAACAAAGCGGGTATTCAAAATCTGATAGCGAAATTAGAGTTATAAGCAAAATAAATCTAAATTTCGCCACTTTTGGCATTGGTGTAAAAGCTAATGCAATATTACTAATGTACCCGCAAAAATAAAAGAAAAGCAGGAGGAAACACACAATACTTGAATTGTTCTATTCACAATAAAATCTATCGGGTGTTATGGCAGCGCAGCGCGTGAATCTGAAAGTGCGGTTGATCTTATATCACAAGGGGAAGATTCTCTTGCTCAAACAGACCAAACCCAATGGCGGCAACTATACGCTGGTAGGGGGCAACGTGGAAGATGGCGAATATGCTACGCAATCGCTGATCAGGGAGAGTTTTGAGGAAGCAGGCATTACCCTCAAGGAAAAAGATCTTTCACTGGTGCATGTGCTTCAGAAGACTACACCCGTGGAACAAAGAATGGTGCTTTATTTCAAAGCTTATAAGTGGGAGGGAGAATTAAAAGCCCGCGAGAAGCATAAGTTTAAAGAAGCGGAGTGGTTTGCGCTTGATGAGCTGCCGAAGAACCTCACCAGTACGGTGCGCCATGTATTGGAGGAATACCGCAACGGCAATTTGTATTCGAAGTTTACTAAGTAGCGCTACCGGTCAGACCGCTGCGAGCGGTCAGACCGGTAGCACACGCAGCGGTCTGACCGGTAGCGCACCCGGTTTATTCCCCTTTTACCAGTTTAACTTTAGCTGAGTTGCCGGTAGAAGCTGAAGAGGCTGATTTGCCTTTCTTATCGCAGCATCCGGCGCTGGCGCCTTCTGCGCATGCTTTTTTATCGTTTGATACTTTTGAAGCTTTGCCTTCGCCTGCGCAGCAGCTCTTTTTGCTCGGCGAGACATTGGTGAATTTGCCTGATTTGCTGCAATATTCTACTGCAGTGTAGGATACTTTCCCGCTTTCGGCATTTACTTCTTTGCGAACATAGCTCACTTTGCCGGTTTGGGCGTCAGTGCGCTCTTCGATACCTTCTTCAAGAGAAACGGTTTTGGCGAGACTTGCCTTTGAACCGCAAGCAGCTTTACCTTCTTCGGTGGTAGCCGCAGCAGTAGAGGCTTTAGAGCCATGGCACTGGGCGTTTACATTTACTAATGCAACTGCTCCGAAGAAGGCAAATAATAGGATGAATTTCTTCATGATGATCGTATTTGAAAGGTTGCAGAAAAGAGTTAGTCGAATAATTTGGCTAAAATATAGAAGAAAACAATTCGCTTCTGTTAAAATGAAATTAATGTTTTCTTAAAGTTAGGGATTAGCTGTTAGGGATTAGGGCTTAGCGACTAACCGCTAACCGCTATTTCACCGAAGCCCCATTCACCCAACCTTCAGGAGGGCTTACAAAACCCAGGCGGCCTTCGGCGTCTTCGGCCATGAGGATCATTCCCTTGCTTTCGATGCCCATGAGTTTGCGGGGGGCCAGGTTGGCCACCAATACGATTTGCCTGCCGATGATGGCCTCGGGTTCGTAATGCAAAGCAATGCCAGATACCACGGTGCGCTGCTCATAACCCAGGTCAACCGTCAACTTGAGCAATTTGTCGGCTTTGGGCACGCGCTCGGCGTGGAGGATGGTGGCGGTGCGCAGATCGAGTTTTGAAAAGTCGTCGTATTGGATTTCGGGTTTTGCTTCTGCGACGACAGTTGCGGGAGCCTGGGCAGCCTGGCGGGCAGCCTCTGCTTTGATCACTTCTTCCAGCTTTGCCTTTTGGCTATTGATGATCTCCAGCCGGCTGCTGTCTTTGCGGTCGTTTATTTTGGCAAACAAAATGACCGCTTCTCCAATGCGGTGACCGGCCGGCAACAGCGCTTCGCCCTTTTGCAATTGGTCAAAAATACCGGTAAGATCCCCGTTTTTCAGCGGCGGCAAATTGAGCAACGCGCGTATACGGGGCGAGGTAAACGGGATAAACGGCTCGCACAATGCACTTAGCAAAGTGACTATCTGCAAACTCACAAACAAACATTCTTTCACCACAAGGCTATCCGGGTCTTCTTTCCAGATTTGCCAGGGAGAGGTGTCCTGCAGATAGGTGTTGCCCCAGGAGGAAATATCCAGGAACAATTGTATCGCCTGCTTGAAGCTGAAATTGTCGAGTTCGCGGCCCAATTCGAGGGCCAGGCGGTTGACTTCCTCGAGCTTATCTTGCCAGGGGCCGTCAACGGCGGGCACTACGCCGTCGTAATATTTGTGCGTAAGCACGGCCACCCTGTTTACAAAGTTGCCCAGGTTGTCGGCCAGGTCTTTGTCGTGGAAATCGACGAACTCATCCCACTTGAAATCGCTGTCGCGGTTTTCGGGCAGATTGCGCAGCAAAGCGTAGCGCAGGGCGTCTTCTTTGTTGGGGAAATCTTTAAAATCTTCGAGGTATTCGTGTTGCTCGATACCCCAACCCCGCGATTTGGAGAATTTTTGTCCTTCGAAATTGAGGAATTGGTTGGCGGGCACGTTTTCCGGCAGCACAAAATCCCCGTATGCTTTGAGCATGGCGGGGAAGACGATACAGTGAAACACAATATTGTCTTTGCCGATGAAGTGGATGAGCTTTACGTCGTCGCCACCTTTCCAGTATGCCTCCCAGTCTTTGCCGTTTTCGAGGGCCCATTGTTTGGTCGACGAGATATAGCCGATGGGCGCGTCAAACCACACGTAGAGTACTTTGCCGGCGGCTTCATCACCAGGCAATGGCACGGGGATGCCCCAGTCGAGGTCGCGGGTGATGGCCCGGGGTTGCAGTCCGCCGTCGAGCCAGGAGAGACACTGCCCCACTACGTGTTTGCGCCATTGGCGGGGATCGTGGTGCTGTTTGCCGTCGAGGATGCCCGTGGCGATCCACTCGCGGAGCCAGCCGGCGTGTTTGTCGAGTTTGAAATACCAGTGTTTGGTGGGCCTTAATACTGGCGTTTTACCGCTCAGCGTAGAGCGGGGGTTGATAAGTTCGGAGGGCGACAGGTCGGAGCCGCATTTTTCGCACTGGTCGCCGTAGGCTTCCGGATGGCCGCATCGGGGACAAGTGCCTACAATGTAGCGGTCGGCCAAAAACTGATGGAAGTCTTCGTCGTAGTATTGCTCTACGGTGCGCTCCTCAAATTCGTCGCCTTTTTTATACAATTTTAAAAAAAAGTCCTGAGCCGTTTCGTGGTGTAATGGCTCACTTGTGCGGTGATAATAATCGAACGAAATACCCAAATGCTCGAACGTACGTTGGTTGAGTTCGTGGTATTTGTCGATGATCTCGCGGGGCGTAATGCCCTCTTTTTTTGCCCTTATAGTAATGGCGGCGCCGTGTTCGTCAGATCCGCACACCCATACTACATCTTTGCCCATCAGCCTCAAATAACGCACATAAATGTCGGCGGGGAGATAAGCGCCGGCCAGGTGGCCCAAGTGCAGGGCGCCATTGGCATACGGCAATGCGGAGGTGACGAGGTATCGTTTAGCGTGGGTCATTTTGTTGTTTTTTGAAATCGGAGGCGAATATAAGGGTTTTCCGTTGTCGGTTGTCGGTTCTCTGTTATCGGTTGCCTGTTATCCGTTCCTTACCTTTGCCATTTAAACTTAACAGAGAACAGAGAACAGAGAACAGAGAACATCATTCATCCAAGGAACCGCGGCAAGCTCCAGTGAAACCGCATCGACAGCAGGCGGATGAGCGCGATGAGTGCGGCAGAGGCCAAAAAAGCCACCTGGCGCTCCATGCCCACTCCGATTAGCGCCACATAAGCGATAGCGCCGGCGAGGCAGGCGGTGGCATAGATTTCGCGCCGGAAAATCACAGGCATTTCGTTGGACAGGGTATCGCGGATGACGCCGCCCATGACGGCCGAGAAGACGCCCATGATGACGGCTATTTCTTCCTGTACGCCCAGGTGCAGCGCTTTTTCGGTGCCCAAAAGCGTAAATGCCGCTATGCCAAGTGTGTCGAATAACAACAAGGTGCGCCGCAATCGCAGCAGAATACCGGGGATAAGCAGGGTACAGATAAAACCTACGAGGATGGCGTATATGAAGTTGACATCGGCGATCCAGACCAGGGGGTAGCTGCCCAGCAGTATGTCGCGCAGACTGCCGCCGCCGATAGCGGTGATAAATGCGGTAAAGCCGGCGCCAAACCAGTCCTGGCCTTTATCGCGCACAGCCAGCGCGCCCGATATGGCAAAAGCAGCGGTGCCCGCCAATTCCAGGGGGTATTGCATATCTGTCATAAGCAACCATCTTTATTGTGCCACATAGGCTTTGTAATATTTGCACTCTTTGATGACGCGCTGGGCGTAGTCGGTGTCGTTGTAGTAGCGGCGCAGCAGGGCAAAATATTCGCGCGCCGGCTTTACGCCCGCGGCATTATTGATGAAGTGCAGTTTTTGCTCGCACTTGGCCCCCCAAAAAGTAGCGCGGGCGCCCAGTTCTCTGTCTTTTGCGAGTATACGCGCTTTTTCAAAATAATATAAAGCCTCCGTCACGTCCATGTTTTCTTTATTGCCCAGTGGGAAAAGCGGATTCGAAAAGACGTAGTTACGGCTCCCCCGCTTGTAGCGCAAGGCACTGGCGCCGCTGCGGAAATTATCGGCCGCGCGCCAGCTATAGCCGTAATACGACAGGTTGTAGTAGGCCACGCCCAGGCGATGATACAACCGGGCAGCCTCATCGGGGTCGGTGGCGGCTTTGGCCCGGTATTCGGTATCCATGAGGCTTTCGATCATTTCACCTTTGCTGTACAGGGCCAGCGTATCGGGTAGCGGGCAGCGCACACAGTCGCGAATGCGGTCGGCATAAGGGTTAAACACCCCGTAATCGTCCCAATCCGCGCGATCCATTTGTTTGAGGACTTCCAGCGCCGCTTCGTATTGGTGTTCGCTGATCAACAAGGTAGCTTTCATATCAATCAGCTCTTTTTCGATGGTAGTGCCGTCGGTTTTTTCTACCAGCCACTTTTCCCAGCGGCTGAGGTCTTTTTTGCGGCACACTTCGAGCAGGTCGTCGATAATGTCGAGTTGGGG
>JAEUUQ010000019.1 GCA_016787505.1 Saprospiraceae bacterium
CACTGGACGCCCTCCCCCCCTTGCAATTGCGCGTGAGCGACGTATGGCTGCCCTGTGATGCCGAGTCGGCGATATTGGAGGCGACTCTGCTTTCAGGCGATGATGGCAACCTGCAATTAATTTGGGATAACGGCGAAGAAGGTTTGCAAAGAATCATAACAACCGACGGCACATACTCGCTGACGGCTATGAACAGTTGCGATACTATCGCCTATACCATCAATGCCCGCTATGACGGCGCCCTCGCGGCCTCGCCGCTTTACATCCCCAATGCCTTCAGCCCCAATGACGACGGTATCAACGATGTGTTTGTTGTATTGGCAGCCGATGACGTACTGGTTACTAATTTTGAGCTGATGTTTTTTGACCGTTGGGGTAATCAGCTTTTTCATAGCCAAAACATCGCCAACGGCTGGGATGGAGCGTTCAGGGGCCGGCAACTCGGCGCGGGAGTGTACGTCTGGTGGTTGCAAGCAACCGTTTTTAGCTGTGGAAAGACTATTCTGGTAAATGAAAAAGGGGATATTACATTGATTCGTTAGGCGCCGGTAGTATCTTAGCAGGCTGTAAAGCATACTATCATGAAAACTTTGCTTATCGCCCTTGCTCTCCTGCTGGCCGTTACCAACAGCCAGGCCCAATTTCAACGCCAATACGGAACGTCGCTTGACGAAACCTTCTCGAAGGTCATCCGTAGCGGAAGCAACTACTATGTGCTGGGCACGGGCGAAACTACCGACGGCCAAGCCGCCCGCGCTACCGTATCGCGGCTGAATGCCACAGGTCAGTTGCAATGGACGCTGAGCCTCAACACGGCCTCCCGCTGGAACGACGCCGTACTTACCCCAAGTGGCAATCTACTGGTAGTGGGCCAGTCAATGCCCGACGACAATACCAGCCGGGGTATCATGGGCCTGGTGACAACTACCGGCACTTTCTCCTGGGTGCGCTCCTACGACCAGCCCAGCCGCGACGCTTTTACCCGCATCGCACGCAATCCGGCGCCCCAAAACGCGGCCTATCCTTATTACGTGCTGGGCCGCCAGGTACAATCGCTGCCCAATACCGATGATGTGTTTCTGATGACTATCGACGAAACCGGCGATATCAACTGGAAAAAGAGATTTGTCAGCACCGAAGACGACGAGTTTGTCAACGACCTGGAAGCCCTGCCCAACGGCGACCTCATCCTGGCCGGCTTCCGCGGAACACAAGGGGTGATCTTCCGCGCCAACAACGCCGGCACACTTGTCAACGGCGTTTCTCCAAATTCGGCTTTTGCTTTCTCCGATGTAGCGCCCGCATCCAACGGCAACTTCTACGCGGTGGGCACCGACTTCCAAAACCAACAGGTGCATTTTATGAAGTTTAATGCCGACCTGCTCGTGCTCTGGGATGTCACTATTGAAGTCATGACGGAAGCTCGCCAGGTGTGGCAAGCCACCAACGGCGATATTTTTGTCACCGGCGAAACGCCTTCTCCTCCAGTAACCAACCAACCTGCTATTTACCGATTTATCGAAAATATAGACGGCCCGGCACTGCAATGGAGCCGGACACTCGACAACGGCGATCTGGCTTATCAAGGCGGCACGACTACTTTTTTACCCCCCAGCCAATTGGCCTATGCCGATGGCAGGATTCCCGCCGCCGGCGGCTTTGGGCAGTTTTGCGCGTTTCTCTCAATCAGCGACCTGGCACTCACTAGCTGTATGACGGTGGAGGCGCCCGATATTATGCTGCCCGGCAATACGATCTTTGACGGCCCCGTGTTGCCCGGCATCGAGTTTGTCGATGAACCGCAAAGCGCAAACCTGACCGGCAGCCAGCGCATCTGGCAACAGGGCGATGCCTGTAATCCAGCCTCGGCTTGTAGCACTTCTATTGTGGTGAATTACGTGGACAATTGCGGCCACGTGCAGGTCAATACGGTCAATACAGGCCCCCAACCGATCTCTTACCAATGGTGCTCGGGCGAATCTACCGCCGCACTCGATGTGCAGTTGCCCTGCGGGCCGCATACGTTCTGCGTGAGTATTACCTGCGCCGACGGCAGTATGGCCAACGCCTCTCAAACGATAAATATTACCGACAATATCCCCCCTACGGCGCTTTGCGCTCCCGGTTTCGGAGTGTCTTTGGATACCAACTGCATGACTATCATTACCCCGGCCATGATCGACGCCGGCTCTTACGATAACTGCCTGATCCAATCTATCAGCGTATCTCCCACCACGATCGCCGGTTGCGGCGATTTTCCCGTGACGCTTACCGTAAAGGACTGGTGCAATAATACCAGCAGCTGTACTACAGGCATTCAAACACTTGAGGCGGTACCACCGCAATTAACCTGCCCCACCAATACGCAGATTACCTGCAACGCCAGCACCTCCCCCACCCTCACCGGTATGGCTACGGCAACCGACAACTGCGACCCTCACCCGGTGATTAACTATACGGACGCGACTTCGGGGCTAATTCCCTGCAATGGGCAAATTACCAGGACCTGGACGGCCAGGGATACCTGCGGCAACGATACTACCTGTGTCCAGCACATAACGGTAGCCGATCTGGCGCCTCCTACCGTTATGTGCCCGCCGGGTATGCAACTCAGTTGCAACGACAGTACTCTTCCGGCCTCCACCGGCACGGCAACGGCTACCGACAATTGCGACTCCACCCCTGCAATCAGTTTTTCAGATGTGAGCTCCGGACAAATTCCCTGCAATGCACAGATTATCAGAACCTGGACGGCCACCGATAGCTGCGGCAACGATGCCACCTGTATGCAACTGATCACGATAAACGATCAACAGCCGCCCACCATCACCTGCCCGCCCAACCAAACCGTGGACGCAGGCCTGAGCGGCTGTACTGCCGTAGTAAACGGAATCAAATGGCTGACGGCTACCGACAACTGCGGCACGCCCCCGGTGACCTACGTCGTGTCGGGCACTACGGCCGCCACCGGTCTCAACGACGCCAGCGGACTAACTTTCAACGCGGGGCTTTCCACCGTGACCTATACGGCAACCGACGCCTGCGGCAACCCGGCATCCTGTTCGTTTACTATAATGGTTAGTGATAACGTGCCGCCCAATGCCATTTGTCTGCCCGGCATCGGCATCGAACTGGATACCAATTGTACGGCTGTGCTTACGCCAGGCCTGATCGACGGCGGTTCTTTCGACAACTGCCAGATACAGTCCATTAGCGTAAGCCCCAATACTTTCAACCAATGCGGTACTTTCCCGGTGACACTTACGGTGATGGATAATTCGGGCAATACGAGTACTTGTACCAGCTCGGTTCAAGTAGCCGATGGCATTCCTCCCGTGGCGGTTTGCACCGGCATCGGCGTGGTCGTTGATTCCAACTGCGTGGGCGCCGTGACAGCCTCCCTCATCGACGGCGGCTCTACTGATAATTGCCAGATACAATCCCTACAGGCGAGCCCGGCTACGTTGTCGGGATGCGGTTTGTTTCCGGTCACCCTCACCGTCACCGACGTATGCGGCAACAGCAGTAGTTGCGTGGCGATGGTGCAAACCATTGAAGATACGCCGCCCGCCATCATGTGTCCGCCTGATTTGCAGATAGACTGCGCTTTCGGTCTTACACCAAATATTACGGGATATGCCACGGCAACCGACAATTGCGACCCAAATCCGGGCATTGCTTATTCCGATATGTCGACTCCGGGAGCCGGCCCCTGTAGCTGGGTACTTATGCGTACCTGGAGTGCCAACGACGCCTGCGGCAACGAGTCGGATTGCCTGCAAACCATCTCAGTTACCGATAATACGCTGCCAAACGCAGTATGCCTAGCCGGCGTAGGTATCGAATTGGATGCCAATTGTTTGGCCATGGTTACACCCGAATTGATCGACGGCGGCTCTACCGATAATTGCCAGATTCAATCATTTGGCGTAAGCCCAAATACTTTTAACCAATGCGGCACCTTCCCCGTTACACTCAGCGTCACCGATTGGTGCGGCAATACGAGCAATTG
This sequence comes from Saprospiraceae bacterium, assembly GCA_016787505.1. Lineage (GTDB taxonomy): Bacteria > Bacteroidota > Bacteroidia > Chitinophagales > Saprospiraceae > JABWBR01. The sequence continues at coordinate 4,013 of JAEUUQ010000019.1, forward strand.
CTTCAGCCAGGTGCAGGTAGGCGACCCCATTAGCCCGGTCATCACCTGCATTCCCGGTTTCTCGGTGGTAGCCGATCCGGTGGCCTGCACGGCCGTAGTAAATGGCATACAATGGGCCACGCTGAGCGACAACTGCGCCCTGCCCACCGTGAGCTACGACATTACGGGCGCAACCAGCGCCTCGGGTGCGGGTGATGCCGGCGGACTGACCTTCCTGGAGGGTTTTTCTACCCTCACGTACACTGCCACCGATAATTGCGGCAATACGGCATCCTGTTCGCTGGAGATAGAAGTAGCCTGTTTCCCGCAGGAAGATATTTGTTTTGAATGGGCGGCGCGTATGGGCAGTACAAATACAGATGTCGGCAATTCCATTGCAGTCGATGCGGCAGGCAACGTATACACCACCGGTCTTTTCAGGGGTGCCGTCGACTTCGATCCCGGGCCGGGTGTGTTCAACCTCGGCTCTTATGGTGCAGAAGACGTATTTATAACCAAAATCGATATAAACGGCAATCTGCTGTGGGCCAAACAGATAGGAGGTAGTTTTTCCGATTATGGAACCGGCGCTATTGACGCGAGTGGTAATGTGTATATCGCGGGCACCTTTTCTACCCCCACCGATTTCGACCCAGGGGCGGGCACATTCAACCTCACCCCGGTATCGGGTTTTGATGGTTTTCTTTTAAAATTGGACGCCGGCGGTAATTTTTTGTGGGTAAAACACATCGTAGCCAGCTCCGCCGCTTGGACACTAGTGCCTCGCGCCATAGTAGTCGATGCATCGGGTAATACGTATGTAACGGCAGATTTCAACGGCATTTACGATTTCGACCCGGGAGCGGGCGTATTTACCCTTAATTCCGCGCCCGGCTCCGACATCGTCACATTCAAAATGGACGCCGTCGGCAACCTGGTCTGGGCCAAACAGATGCAAATAACCGGTTCCGTGCAGGATATTGCGGTAGACGCGCTTGGCAATGTGCTCATCACGGGCGAATTCTGGGGTATAAGCGATTTTGACCCGAGTGCGGCGGTGGTAAATTTATCGCCCGTAGGGTCGTCAAATACATTTATTGTAAAAATGAACAGCGCCGGCAACTTCGTGTGGGCCAAGCAAATTGACAACGGAACGAATTTCGGTTTGTCTCTTGTAGTGGATGCGGCTGGAAACCTATACGCCACCGGCGGATTTTCCAACACGGCGGATTTTGACCCCGGGCCCGGTATTTTTCCGCTGAGCTCGGCTGGCAATTATGATATTTATATTTTAAAATTAGACGCAGCAGGCGGCCTCGTCTGGGCCAAAAACATGGGCGGCGGCTCCAACGACAGGGGCATCTCCATCGGTATCGATGCCCTTCAGCAAGTATACGCCACGGGTTTTTTTGCCGGCACAGCCGATTTTGACCCCGACCTTGGCGTGACCAACTACACCGCGACGGGTTTTTACGATATGTTTATCACCAAACTGGATGCCACAGGCAATTTAGGCTGGGCAAAACAAATATCAGGCATCACCGCAGAAAAAGGCAATGTGATAGCCATCGATGCTCTGGGTTGCGTGTATACGACCGGAGATTTCCAGAGTGTCGTGGATTTTGACGCAGGGCCTACGGTGTTTTCACTCACATCAGCAGGCATTGAAGACGCGTTTGTATTAAAAATGTGTCCTTGTATTCGCACCGGTATAGATGAGCCCGGCGAACATAAAAAGGGGATTGAGATATGGCCCGCATACCCCAATCCCTTTAGTCAAAACACGACGATAAGTTATTATTTGCCGGTTTCAACTCATGTACGCCTGGCTGTCTACGACCTGTTGGGCCGCGAAATGGCCGTATTGGTCAACGAACAAATGCCGCAAGGCAGCCATACCACTGATTTCGAAATGGGCAATTTGCCCGCAGGAACATATTTTTACAGTATACAGGCCGGTGATTTTCAGGCCTCTGGAAAGCTGATCTGTGTGAAATAGCAATTAGCCTAGAACTTAATTCCGACATTAAGCGAAAGCATATTATTCTTGCCGGCAGCGTCTTTGAAGAACTCGTTGAGGCCGATTTCATAATTTGCATCAACCGTAAAGAAGAGGATATCCACGCCGAGGCCCACATTGGCGCCCATTGTAAATCGGTTGAGCGTTTCGATGTCGAAATTGTAATTGGGGCGTTCTTTGACGCCGATCACATAGGCGGGTGTCACGCCGCCTTTCAGGTGTAGGCCGATCAGGCCACCCTGGCCGGTGATATTAATCCCGAGGTTGACGGGAACGCGCACGCTTTGGATCATAGTTTCTTCGCTGGGTTTGAGCTGCTGTCCTTCGTCGACCACGTCGGATACCAGTCGGGCGGTAAAGCTATAGTAATGCACCCCGGGATTAAAGAAAACAAGCCCCTTGCCGGCCCTCACGTCAACGCCTACATTCCAGCCCGCGCGGGCTTCCGCAGTGATATCCTGTATTTTGGTGTCGAGCGCCGAAATATTGACGCCTACTTTCGGGTTGATGCGCACTTGCGCCTGAAGAGGAGCAGAAAAGGTAACGGCCGCAGCCAGCATAATCAGCAAGAAGGATGTTTTCATACAATTATATTTTTTTGATGACCCCCCTATAACGACATGCCAAATGCGTTTTGGTGTAAAAGAAATACTAAAACTCCGTTAATACCGCGTTAAAAAAAAAGAGCCAACTCTTCGCCGGACTTGCCGAAAAAGATTTGGCCACTTGATTCACACTAAAATCTTATGCTCTTTCCTTACGCGCGGAGCAGTCGTTTGAGCTCTGCGATACTGGGTACTTTGCCGTACACAAGAATTTCATCGCCGATGGCCAGGGCGGGAATAGCCTGGACACCCTCCTTCATGATGGCGCCGATATCGGTGACATCTTCTATATCTATATCGATGCCTAATTCTTCCGCTGCCTTCTCCACTCCTTCACGCATCGCTCTGTCGGAAGAACTTCCCACCCCGAATATTTTCACATGTAAATTCATCATGAACATATTGTAGCTGGCATGTCATTGCCATTGCTACAAATATGACAGCCTTTTTAAGAGATTCAAGTGACGGCAATCAGCCGGGAAAGTGATTTTTATCAGGCGTACCATAATGACTAAAATCACTGTTTTGTGTGACATTCCTCACTCCACAGGTTTGCCCGCCGGTTTACCTTTGTAAAAGAAAGGGAATTAAAAAGAACAGGTAATATATCATGGTCAATTGGGTGTTCAATCTTTTGTGCCGGTGAGGTGAAAGAGAATTTTGAAGTTAAGTTTTATTAAACCGGCATGAGCTGTCGCTCCGAACTTCTCGGGGCGACAGTTTTTTTTTGCCTTCGGCTGTATTGTTGGGTTTAGTGCATTCGCAGTTTAGCGATAGGGTTTAGTTTGCTAATACAAAATCAAACATCAAACATTTAGCATCCAACATCAAAAGAACTACATTTGCGATCGAAAAATTATTATCACCAAATGTACTCCCCTTATGAAGCAACTATGGTTGTGTGGGCTACTTGTAAGTGCCCTCGCGGTATCTCCTGCTGTAATATTTTCTCAAAACGGCGCTTGCAGCGCATTAGTGTTTAGCGATATTCACGGCTTGCCCGGCGATACGGTTTGTGTAGACGTTACGGTAGAAAATATACCTTCTTTGCTTTCGATGCAATTGTCGATTGCCTATCCCGAAGGGCCGCTCGACTTTTTGGCAGTCAATAATTTTCAGCTGCCGGGCATGAGCGCTGCCAACTTTGGCGTGCAGGGCATGCCGGGCATTCCGCCGGGTCGCCTCACGATCTCCTGGTTTGACCCCACCCTCAACGGGGCCGTACTTGGAGATGGCGATGTCTTGTTTTCTATTTGTTTTAAAATTACATCCCCCTCAGGTGGTAGCGATATCATCGAAGTTGTAGAAACGCCCACGTCTGTCGAAGTGGTAGATGCCGGCGGCAATGTGTTCACTTTTGAAGACGTAACCGGCAGCGTTTTGACCCAGGATGCCTCTTCCAATCTGCGCGCCGTGACGATTTGCGCCGATTCGAGCGCCTGCATCCTGCCGGTGAACGGCTCGATTGAACTCTGCGTGAGCGGAGGCGCCCCACCATATTCCTTCCAGTGGAGCGGCCCGGGCGGTTTTATTTCTACCAGTGAAGACCTCAGCGGACTCAGTGCCGGCAACTACGAGGTGATCGTCACCGATGCCACCGGACACAGCGTGAGCGGCTCTCCACTGCTGCAAAACGGCCTTTTGGTAGATATAGTCGGCGATACCGCCATATGCGCGGGCAGTGCGGCAAATCTATGGCTGGACGCGATCAACAGCGTGGTGACCTGGAGCCCTGCGGCAGGGCTGAGTTGCACAGACTGCCCCAACCCGGTTGCCTCGCCGGCAGTGACAACCACCTATACCGGCACGGCCGAAAACGGGGAAGGCTGTGTGCAAAGCGCCAATGTGACCGTTTATGTGCGCACTTACGACAATTTAAGTTCGAATTCTTTTTCCAATAGCCCCGTTTGCCAGGGCAATACCCTCGTGCTGGAGGCGCCTGCAGGTTTTAATTTCGAATCTTATCAATGGAGCGGCCCCGGCGGTTATTCCGCTTCAGGGGCTTCAGCCGCCATTACCGGCGTAGGTGTTGATCAAGCCGGCATGTATAGCCTTACGGCCGTAGACGAGTTGGGTTGTACGGCTTTCGCCGAATTTGAAGTTGTAGTTGGCACGCCGCCAACTCTCACAGGCGCCGAGATTAGCAATGCCTCTTGTTCATACAGCGACAACGGCGCAATAGATATCAGCGTGGCCGGCAACGGTCCGTTTATTTACGAATGGAGTAACGGCTATATAGGCGAAGACCCCGATACGCTAACACCCGGAATGTATCTGGTTATGATTACCGACGCTTATCAGTGTGAAGCCCAGTTTGACTTCCAGGTAGGCCCGGAGCCGCTGACGGCGGTGGTCAATTCCATCCCCGCGCTATGTTTTAATACGGCCCCCGCGTTTGTCATCAGCCAGGTAAACGGCGGAGCAGGGGCGCCTTATACTTACTCCACCAATGGCGGCGCTACACGCCTGCCAATTACGTCAGATACCATTTACATCGATATAGATTTCTGGCAGGGACTCATTATCTATGATGCAAATTATTGCAGTATCACGCCCAATATAGTGATCATATATCCGCCGGCCATTGTTGCTGTTTTGAATGACCCC
>JAEUUQ010000036.1 GCA_016787505.1 Saprospiraceae bacterium
GACGGAAGGCCTACCGAGATTTCCCTGCTGCGTGAAAATCCCCGATTTTATTGCATCTTTGCCGGCAAAATCAACTCTATTTACGAAATAGAAAAGGTCATTACCACGTAAGTAAATCCTAACCTATATGCCCAATAACAAGTTACAGGTCACGTCTGAAATAGGCCCACTAAAACGCGTAATCGTACATCGTCCCGACGATGGAATATCCCGAATTTCGCCCAAACGCGCCGAAGAACTTTTGTTTGACGATATCGTCTACCTCACTTACATGCAGCAGGAACACGACGTTTTTACAGCGGTGCTAAAGCAGTTTGTCGGAGAAGAAAACGTGCTGGAAACAGAAACGCTATTGTGCCAGGCACTTGGAGAAGACGCCGAAAGTAAAAAGGAGATGATCGATATGATTGTCGATTATGAGGAGTTGCCCACGAGTTTTAAGGAAACTTTTCAGCAGATGTCAGATGAAGAGCTTGCTCACGTACTGATAACCGGCTATTACGAAAAAGAAGACTACATACTTTTTGACCCCATCCCCAATTTTATCTTTACCCGCGATATTGCAGTGGTCATCAACGACCATATCGTGGTGACAAAAGCGGCAAAAGAGGCCCGCTTTCGTGAAAATTTTATCACCCGCTTTATTATTTGGGCACACCCTATTTTTAAAGAGCCTAAAGCACAGGGCCGCATTATCAACCTCAACAAGGTCGACCTCTTTCCGCCTTCCAAGCGCGGCGAGATGATTTCGGTAGAGGGCGGCGATGTGATGGTGATCAACAAAGACTACGTACTTATCGGTTGCAGCGAGCGCACCACTGAACACGGCGTTCGGTCGCTTGCGCGTGTACTACTTGACAAAGGTGTGGTAAAAAATGTGGTACAGGTGAATATCCCCCAGGATCGCTCCTATATGCATATCGACACTATTTTTACCCAGATCAACCACTACGATTTTGTGGCATTCAAGCCCATTATCATTGACGGGCTGAGTTCTACGGTTGAGGTGATGCGCGCCGAAGGCTCTTCCGCCTTTTATCCTTCGGTAAAAGAGTTTTTGCTGGCGGAAATCAGCCCCAAAATCAAGTTTATCCTTAGCGGCAAAGGCGAATCGCCCTACCAGGAGCGCGAGCAATGGACTGACGGCTGCAACCTGGTGGCAATTAAACCCGGCGTGGCCCTCACTTATGATCGCAATCCCCGAACAGAAGAGGCTTTTGAAGAAGCAGGCTATCGCGTAGTAGATGCCCGCGACTTGCTGAAGGCCTTTGAGGACGGGATTATCGAACCCAGCGAGGTAAAAAATACGATTATCACCTTGCCTTCGCACGAGTTATCGCGGGCCCGCGGCGGCTCGCATTGTATGACTTGCCCGATTGAAAGGGGGTGAGGGTAGGACTATCATCACCGCTATGGGACTATACGACTTTACGACTATACGACCGTACGAATTTACAAATAGGGAAACATTCCGTATCTCTATTTACCCAATTTTTTGTGCGCACGAGTCGTACAGTCGTATAGTCGTATAGTCATACAGTCGTATAGTCGCTCTCCCACGCCCCCTCCCCTGAAGGGGCGCCCATCCCGCGCACAGTCGCATAGTCGTACGAGTCGTACAGTCGCAAAGTCGAGATAGCCGGCATCGCAGTTGGGGCCGCCCAGGAAGCCGTAGCGGCTCAGGGTTTCCAGGTTGATTATTTCTTTTCTAATCTTTGTATTTCCACTTCTATTTCATAGATATTAATTTGAGATGAAACAAGTTTCTTTCGTACGTCATTTAGTTTGGTAATTAACTCCGGATTTGTGTTTAATTTTTTCACAATTAGCAAATCGCACTTCAATAATTTGTATTCTATTGTTTCCTTAAACGCAATAAAGTCAATCTCGCCAGAAAAGATTCCCGGTAAATGTTCTACCGCCGACTCTACATTATTATAAATACTTTCAATTAGTTCATTACCCGCTAATACCTCCGGCCAGCTTGTATATAGTTCATCAAGACTTAACGTGCCGTTCAAAGCCTTAACAATAAGCTTGTTGATTTCATGTAATCCGACCATGTCTAGTTATTTTACTCCGCGTCGCCATTTTTTGAGTTGATGCCAGGGCCAATGTTTCACCTTTCCAGGGATGTCTATATGAGGTAAATTATAATCCTTGCCTGTTTTTCTTCCACCAAGTCTAATACGATGCCAATCAATTCTAAATGTTCCAAAATCGATTCCAAACCCTTTTGCTCTGGGATATCTTACTATATTGACAGCACTTGCCCCCACCGCCAGTTCTGCTCCAACAATCAATGCAACCGGCGCCCCAATCGCCAAAGCCACCGGCCCTGCCGCCTCTCTTAAATCTTGGGATCGGGCATAGCTAAAATACTCTTTTTGCAGCGCTAATGGCGCACTACTTAGAATCCAATTGCTCACGTCCTGATTTCCTACTCCCCAATCAAATAATTCTTGCTTGCTGAAGTAAAAATCACCGGCATGGAGCAAGTCTTTTCCATCAATTCCCTGCCCAGCAATTCCTGCAGAAACATTTTCTACCTGGGCGATGACTTCATTTTGGTGATGGATCAGGAAACCATTTTTACCTTCCATGATGTAATACTCACCAATGCGATTATACGCGTTTCCGTTATCATCGGTGAATGTATCATCAGCTCTATCGAACCAAACTGCTTTGCCATCCTGGCCCCTGTACCAGTCCAACCCGTCCGGATCAATATTATTGACTGGGTTATCAGCAACATAATGGTACGGGGTGAGCGGATTATTGTGTGGGAGCTCCGCCAGCGCATCCCCCACCCACCACCGCCCCGCCGCCGGGTCTTGCCACCGGGCGCCGAAGTCGTACCAATGCAACCCAAAATCTTCATTCAGCTCTTTGCCGTTGTACTGGTATTTGTTTCTGGGGCCGATGGTACCGTACCACAGGCCATCGTGGTTTAACCCAAACGGATAGTAGTGATTCTTCCCGACCTCCTTGCGTCGGTACGGGACTCCGCTTCGCTACGCCTGTACAATCTCCGACTCATTCTCCGGCGTATAGGGGTTATCATAAATATCGATGGCGCCGTCCTTCGGGGGCCTGTATGGATTCTACTTTGCCGTCTTTGTATTCGATACCGCTTATATAATCCCGTATTTCTCCGGCGCCCTGTTTTCGCCACTTGCGGCCCAGGGCGTCGTAGGTCATCGACAAGGTACCGCCACCACCGCCACTTTTGGCGATCTGGCTTGGAACCGGAGTATTAAGTGCCCTTTTTCAACAGCGTGAGGATCAAAATTAGGAAAAAATACGTAAAAGAGATGGCTTTATGAGGATCTAAAGTCACAGCCGCACATCAGCGAGCCGTTCACCGGAGGGGGAGATTAATCTTTTTTTTCTCCATAAAACGATGGTGTCTTCGCAACTAAACCTCTCCTCCAATAATAATCTACCGTTAAACTATAAATGATCGCACTATACTCGTTATAAATACAATCATTGGTTCTTCGACTTACGAAATCTCTTGCATCCGTTTTGAATAAGTATTCGACATTACCTATAGATTTAACAAGATCAAAGTACCGATTAAGCACAAGATAAATGGTTTCAGAATCTTCGAGTTTTAATCCAATCTGAATTGAATCCTCAAAATACGCGTTCCGATCTATATTGTATAATTTGCCGCTACGTGGAGAGATTTTAATCCTCAAAAACTCATTGGAGTCAATAATAGAAAGAGAGGCCAAGTCTAATTCTTCACATTGAAATTTTTGGCGGGTAGAATCGTTAAATGCACCCACAATCGCTGCAAAAACTTTGGAGTCATACCTATAAACCACAATCTCCCTATCTTTTGCTTCTATGCTCGCTTGATCTTGACCATATCCCACTGCCGAAAACATCAACAATAAGAGCATTAAAGCGCTATTTAAGCTTTCCATTCTCGTTATATTTCGTTCGCACATAATTTCTCCAGATATAATACCTAGGCATAGGAGTCTGCCCACCAAACACTTCATTTAAACGTCTTGCAGCAGGAATATCCCCCCTGTCGCCTCCTACCTGACCTGATGGCCCATAGGAACCAACCATATTCTGATCACCTGTATTCGGATGATTATGAATGTGAGAAAATAATTTCAAACCAGAATCATCTCCTTTTTTACTTGCCAGCCAATCATTTAATATACCGACTTCACGGTTGGAGTATGTAGTCATAAAAACCGATTCTTCTTTTCCTTCTCCAGTAATTAAATCTGCTTTACCGTACTCTACTCCAACATTGGCGGCTATAAAATCATAAAGCTGATCAGCCTTTTCACCAGAACTTGTTTTAAAAAATTGATAGTCTTCATTCGACTCCATTTTGTCAAATACTCCTTTATCAACTGAAATATATGTCGAACCCTCTTTACCTTTCAATTTTCCATTCTTGTTGTACTTTGCATTTCCTTTTATCAACCTATCGGAACCATCAGTAGTTTCAGTACCTTTTACTATTATTATTTTTCCGTTGCCTTTTAATTCATAATCTGTTAGTCCCAATGGGTCAATCCTGCTTATTGGGTTATCACTGCAAAAATTAAAAGGCGTTAACCAATTCCTAGCTGTAGCCAACGCATCCACCGTCCACCACCGCCCCGCCGCCGGGTCTTGCCACCTGGCGCCGAAGTAGTACCAATGCAATCCAAAATCTTCATTCAGATGTTTTGGTAATGGAAATTTAGTATGAACTCCGTTATTTATTCCTGGGCAAGGCTTGATTTTTTATGTAAGACTTCAACCAAGGGTTAACATTTACATCAGCATCAACTGCGCATTTTTTGAATCCAATGGTTATTTCATTCAACTTCTCCGGAGTTAATGGTACAAAAGATTTTTCCTGGATAAGTAAATAAATTGGGTTGAATGTGCTAGCGCTATTTGTAGAAAACGCAATGCCATTGTAGTGGCTGCATCCATTGTATGGAGAGGATAATACAAATAAATTTTCATTATGAATGTCTCTTTTAAGGTAATTAAAGTAATAAACAACTGTGTCATTAAAAACCATGGTTGTATCAAGGGCAATGTCGAGAGATAACACACTTAATGTATCACGTTTGTCTTCACTACTTCCAGAGACCTTTATAGCCTTGCAATTGCAATTCAGATATAAATTCGCCTTGTAAAGCAAATATTTTGCATAATCGACCTGTTCGTTTCTATCTTTTTCTGATGCAACATTGCCTGTGTTGGCGTCAAAACACATGGCCGCTAACATCAGTACAACAAATAAGATGAGTATATTTGATATTTTATTTTTCATAATTTACTTTTTGAAATTTTAATAACTTTTGTAGTTTGGTCTCCCTTATAAAAATACACATGTTTGTTGTCAACCACTATGTTGTGAAATCCCCGTTGCGGAGGGTGTTGTTTTAAATCTGTATCGCTTGGCCCTTTATGCCTTGGATCAATAACTGCACCGGTTTGAGTTGAACGAATTATCCCTTTTTTATCTTCATTCGGATGAGTATGAATTGTCCCTAATTTATTGCCGGACGGTTTATCCAAAATTACACCGACATGTGAGCCTTGTATATCGGGTGCGCTGCTAACTTTTACGATTCCGTCGTTTCCTTTTACCAAATAATTCCCATGCTCTGCTGCAACATCATAACGAGGTTTTCCTGTTCCGTCGTCAATGTAAGTCGTGCCGTCAACCACGGGGGGTAAAATATCCTTAGCGGAGCGGTTATACATTGCAAGTACGCCTTTCATATCATAAGTATTACCCAAGTTCGCCGCATCATCTATTGATTCCCTACCGTAGGGCAAATCATCAAATTTTTTAAGATTCTCATCAGCAATAATTATTACCTGCTGAACTTTGTCGTCTTTTATTCTCCCGATTTCTTCTCCTTTCGTGTTTAGATAAACGTAATCATCATGAGTCATTACCATTCGACCGTCTGGATCAATAAACCGGATCGGATTATTTAGGGTGTATTGGTACGGAGAATACGACACATAATTTCGCGCCAATGGGTCAACCTGCCAGCACCGCCCTGCCGCCGGGTCTTGCCACCTAGCGCCGAAGTCGTACCAATGTAAACCAAAATCTTCATTCAGCTCTTTGGCGTTGTACTGGTATTTGTTTCTGGGGCCTATGGTTTTGCGCTCGAGCTGGCATCTGGGCTACTCGCAATCTACTTCAGATAACATGTAATCGTATATCGATATCACTCTATCCTTCGTTCCTCGTATCCGTACTTCACAATATAGCTCTTTGATTTGGGTATTTCCTCTCTTTCCTTTCTTACTATCAGTTTTGTTTCTTCCAATCGGCGGTCTAAGACCTTTTTGTATTCCGTAGAGTCTCGTATTTGCTTTTCAAGTAATCGGTCGATACTCCTAATATCGGCTACAAGAACTATTACTCCCGATGAAGAATAATCTTTTTCAAGAGCAATATGAATGTCCCTATATATCAAGGAATATTCTTTTTCCAAAGCTTCTCCGGAACATTTAACTCCCACATACAAAGCTGGTAACTTGTCATTCAGCTCCGAAAATGCTTTATACCCAACTATCTGGGAGTGAGTCCACATGCATGGGGAAATCAACTTGCCCTTATCCGAGCAAGCGACAAAAGAAAGTTGAACGACCAAAATTACCACATATACATAATTCATTACTCTAATCCCGCTTTGATTAAATCAATGACTGATGGGCTTACCTTTTTATAGGTACTATGTTGAGTTTGTAACCTATAAACCTTCCGGTGTTCAGAAGCCGATTTGGCACTCAATCCTTTTACCCCGTGGCCATAATATTCATGAATACCTATGATATTTTGCACATTTTCCACAGTGCCGAAGTCCTCATTCTTCCCATAACGTAATACCACAGTTACGTTGATATCTCCGTTGTCTCTTCTCAAAGTTCCCGCATGCTGAGATGCCGGATTAGTCGCAGTTCCGTGTAATTCTCTTACTACATAACCTTCTTCATCCACAACTTCATTGGCAATCTGGATTTTTCCGCCTTCTAACCGGCTAAAATCTAAAGTAGCACCATCAAAGGATTCTCCGTTAAGTTGCTCGGTAACATGGGTGAGTATATTAGAATAGGCTTCTATGGAAATCCCAGCATCGTTGAGATTTGCTGCAAAAAAAGAATTGCCGGTTCCAACAAGTTTTTCTGTTAAGGAATGGTCGAGAGTACCTTGACCGTTATTAGTTAACGCATTATATGACTCAGTACGCATTACAACTATGTCTCCACTATATCCCTCTGAATCGACCCCCAAGAAATTGCCGTCCTTATCAAAGATCGGACTGTCAAGCGCCCCATACGAATCGACTCTCGATATAGGGTTATTTTGGACATAGCTATAGGGATTAACCCAACAACGCTCCTCCGCCAACGCATCCACCGACCACCACCGCCCTGCCGCCGGGTCTTGCCACCTGGCGCCGAAGTCGTACCAATGCAACCCAAAGTCTTCATGACCGTACGACCGTACGACTATACGACCGTACGAATTTACAAATAGGGAAACATTCCGTATCTCTATTTACCCAATTTTTTGTGCGCACGATTCGTACAGTCGCAAAGGTGCACAGTCGTATAGTCGTACAGTCGCAAAGTCGAGATAGCCGGCGTCGCAGTTGGGGCCGCCCAGGAAGCCGTAGCGGCTCAGGGTTTCCAGGTTGCCGATGGCGTCGTAGCTGTAGTTGAAACCTTTGTAGGTGTCGTTGTAAACTTCGTGGTAGCTCAGCGAGCCGTTGGCCGGATTTTCGAGGATGAAACTGCCGCCGTACTGCGCATTGGTCAAGCGATTATAGATTTGAATTTAGACTATGCCAATCATATATCTTCAATTAATTCTTCATTATAATACTTCTCTCCTTTTTGGGTACTTCCAACTTTTACGCAAAAATCATTAATATCAGGCGGACTCCAATACTTATTGATATTTATTATTTCTATCGATTCTTGAAGGCCAATTTCTACAAGCTGGTCATTTCCCCACTTATCATAATAGAGGTTGACAAGTCCTGCTTCTATAAAATACAAAAGGACCCTTTTTGCCAATTCTATATCTGAAGTTGAGCTACTTGATATAGAATTAGTCTCCCATAGTAATTCCCATAAGCCCACATAATCTTCAATAGTTGACCAAAGGAGTTTATAAATCAATTCTTTACTCATGATTATTTCAAAGTTGGATTTCCTACCAACGGTATTCTCATTACTTGACCGTCTCGGCTAATTTTCATGTAAGGACCTGCATGAAGAGGGTCTTTGGCACCAGGCCATCCTTTTTCCAATAGAATCTGTTCGCCTTTCTTATGGGGATTAACAAACTTAATTCCTTCTCCTTTTTTCAAAGGACCTCTTACCCAATCTTTAGGAATAAGATTTTCAGCCTCTTTCCAACTGGCTCCTCTCAATGAAGACAGGTCATCTAAAGAACGTGTTCCCGTCTTAACGGCTTGCGTAGCAACTGTTGATGCTGTTTTGCCAGCAGTCACAACCCTTGCAGAAGGCATTGCAAACCCCAACAAAGAACCAAGAGCATACGCTATGTCAGCGCCATCTGTATAAACTACTGCATCAGGGTTATAGGCCTCAGAATAGGGGTTGTTCAAGTCATTAAATCCGTCCAATCCAATATCCCGCAAGTGTACTCCTCTCTCCACATAAGCGAACTCTGTCATCACCCCAAATTCCGCATCGTCGTACGTCTTGATCTTTCCACCGCTTCCTCTGTGTACGATAGCATAACTGCCATCGTCTTGCTTTCTTATCCGACCTTCAATGTTTTCCTTTTTGCGGTGTTCTTTGGCTTCATCTCTAGTTTCAAACAAACCTAGAGGGTCTGTGTATAAAACAGGATTATTAAAGCCATATCTGAATGGTGTCCAGGCAGGTGCATCCTCCGCCAGCGCATCCACCACCCACCACCGCCCTGCCGCCGGGTCTTGCCACCTGGCGCCGAAGTCGTACCAATGCAATCCAAAATCTTCATTCAGCTCTTTGCCGTTGTACTGGTATTGGTTTTTGGGGCCGATGGTACCGTACCACAGGCCTTCGTGGTTGAGGCCGAAAGGGTAATAATGATTTTTCCCGACCTCCTTGCGTCGGTACGGGACTCCGCTTCGCTACGCTTGTACAATCTCCGATTCATTTTCCGGCGTATACGGGTTATCGTAAATATCGATAGCGCCGTCGTGGTTTTCATCACTGAAAGCTAAGCGGGTATTGCCTAAATGGTCGCGATGCCAGTATTCGGCGCGGTAGTGGGTGAGGCTTACGCCGTACTCATCATAGACAGCCGTAAGCCGCCCTTCGGGCGCCTGGATGGATTCTACTTTGCCGTCTTTGTATTCGATACCGCTTATATAATCCCGTATTTCTCCGGCGCCCTGTTTTCGCCACTTGCGGCCCAGGGCGTCGTAGGTAAGTGACAGGGTACCGCCGCCCGCGCCACTTTTGACGATCTGGCTGGGTACCCCGACATTCGGCTGTTTTTTCAAGTAAAACCAACCTGCTGTCGGGATTGATCTTCACGCCGGGGCATTATAGGACGAAGCTATTCTTCAATCAAATTTATTTTTGAAATTGCAACAAATTTAACATATATGTACAAGGTATTTTTACCGCTATCACCCTACCAATTTGTAAACGCCTTATTAAATATATCTTCCATCATCTGTTTGGAGATGACATCAATGGCGTCATCCTGGATGCTGCCCAGGTCGGTGCTGCTAGGAAAATCGTAGAAAAAGGAAAAATTGCTCTTCCAGCCCTTTTTCTCGTCTTTGGCGTGTATGTACTCTATGGCGGTAGTGATGGTGAGGCGGTTCAGACTAGTCGTTTCACCCGGCTGTGGCGCCTCGGAGGTAACCCTGAAATCCACAATACTGCCTTTGAATGAGATATCGGGGTCGGTATCTGCGTATACGAGTCGCGATTCGGTGCGAATTTTCTCTTTGAGGGCTTCCGTAAATGTCTGCGGAAGCGACGGAGGCGCGTTGGAGGCGTTATTTCGGAATTGATCAACGAAATACGTATTCACGTTGGGGTCGATGTCGATACCCCGCAGAGAATAGCAGGATGTGCCCAATAGGACAGTGAATAAAGCAAAAATAAGGGATGCAAATTGCAGGTTCGTCTTCATTTCGGTAGGCTCAAATGTTATACTCTTTAATTTTACGGTACAGGGTGCGTTCAGAAATGCCCATGTCCTTGGCGGCTTCCCTGCGCTTGCCGTTGTGTTTTTTCAGGGCTCTTAGGATGAGCGCTTTTTCGTGTTCGGCCATAGAAACGTTATCATCGAATACTTCGACGCTTTCGTATGAAGTCTCGCCCGGATTTTCGATGATGTAGGGCTGGTTATAATCCGGCGATTCGATAAGTTGTTCTTCGGGACGATGAGAAGGCTGTACCTGGAATGATTCGCGTTTAGCCGGTGGATAATTGATGGCGGTGTTCTGCTGTGCGCGCTGTAGCTGAAGGGCATCCGGGACTTGCAGGTTGTTAGTCTTGATAAGTTCGAAAACCAGTGCTTTCAGGTCGTTCAGATCGCCCTTCATATCAAAAAGCAGGTTGTACAAAATCTCCCTTTCCTGCATATAAGTGCCATCAGCGCCCGAAGGGGGTATCATGGGTAAGTTTCGCTGCAGCAGATGCGGCGCCAGTCGCATGAGATCTTCGGTATGCAAAATGCGGTCTTCTGCCAGCACGGAAAGCTGCTCGGCCATATTTTTCAATTCCCGGATATTGCCCGGCCAGCCGTAATTTTCCAGTGCCTGGCGGGCAGCAGCGTCCATCTCGATGGGGAAAGTGCGGTATCTTTCTGAAAAATCGACCACGAATTTGCGAAAGAGCATATAGATGTCCTCTCTGCGTTCGCGCAACGGAGGTATGCGGATCGGCACCGTATTGAGGCGGTAAAACAAGTCTTCTCTAAATTTTCCTTTTCTGATTTTTTCCTCTAGCTCCACATTAGTAGCAGCGACAATGCGCACGTCTGTTTTGTGGATTTTAGAAGAGCCGACCCGGATAAACTCGCCGCTTTCGAGCACTCGCAGCAGGAAGGCCTGGGTGTCCAGCGGCATTTCGCCGATTTCATCGAGGAAGATGGTGCCGCCGTCGTAAGTTTCAAAGTAACCTTTGCGTTCGCCGGTAGCTCCGGTAAACGAACCTTTTTCGTGGCCGAATAACTCGGAGTTGATGGTACCTTCGGGGATGGCGCCGCAGTTGATGGCAATAAATTTATTGTGTTTGCGGGCGCTATGGTCGTGTATGATGCGGGAAAAGATTTCTTTACCCACACCGCTTTCGCCGGTGAGAAGCACCGTGAGATCGGTATTCGCTACGCGAACGGCCGTGCTCAATGCCCGGTCGAGTTGTTCGGTGCGGCCTATGATGCCGTATCGCTGTTTGACGGATTGCAGATTGTCCATTATCGGGGGGTGATTTCTCCTATAAGCGTGGCGCTGGATGCCTCTCTGACTTTTACATAAACGTAGTCGCCGGGGCGATAGCCCTCTACTTTAGGAAAAACAACCATTTTATTTTGAGAATTGCGGCCTTTGAATTCCTGGTCGGATTTTTTAGAATCACCTTCAATCAACACTTTAAAGGTTTTTCCGATATCGGCTTTATTGTGCTTGAGCGAAACGTGGTTTTGCAGGCGGATAATTTCATTAAGTCGCCGCTTTTTCACTTCCATCGAAATGTCGTCGGGAAACTTGCGCGCAGCCAGGGTACCCGGGCGCTCGGAGTAAAAGAACATATACGACATGCTGTAGTTGGCCCATTCGATCATGCTAAGCGTATCCTGGTGTTCTTCCTCGGTTTCGCTGCAAAAACCGGTGATGATATCCGACGAGATGGCGCAATCGGGTATGATACGGTTGATGGCAGCCACCCGGTCCATGTACCATTCCCTGTCGTAGGTGCGGTTCATCAGCTCCAGTATGCGGCTGTTGCCGCTTTGCACGGGCAGGTGGATATAGTTGCAGATGTTTTCGTGGCGGGCAATGGTATGCAACACCTCGTCGGTAATATCCTTGGGGTGGGAGGTAGAAAAGCGCACCCGTAGGTCGCGATGTACCTGGGCTACCCGTTCCAGCAAGTGGGCAAAATTGACCAGCTCGCCGGTTTCGGGATTTTCCCACTTGTAGGAGTCCACGTTTTGCCCCAGCAAAGTCACTTCGCGGTAGCCGCGATCATAGAGTTCCCGGGCTTCCGCCACAATGCTGAAGGCGTCGCGGCTGCGTTCGCGGCCGCGGGTGAAAGGCACTACGCAGAAGGAGCACATATTGTCGCAACCGCGCATAATCGAAATAAAGGCCGCAACGCCGTTGCTATCCAGCCGGAGTGGGCTGATATCGGCGTAGGTTTCTTCTCTCGACAAAAATACGTTGATGCCCTTATCGCCGTCTTCGGCGCCGGCTACCAGATTGGGCAGGTCGCGGTAGGCATCGGGGCCTACTACGAGATCGACCAGCTTTTCTTCTTCCAGGAATTTGGTTTTTAGTCGTTCGGCCATGCAGCCCAACACGCCCACCAAAGTGCCGGGGCGTTGTCTTTTTATTTTGTCAAATAAGCGAAGGCGTTTGCGGACGGTCTCTTCGGCTTTTTCACGGATAGAGCAGGTATTGATAAGGATCAGGTCGGCCAATTCCAGGTCGCGGGTGGGCTTGTAGCCGGCTTCTGCCAGGATAGAGCCCACGATTTCGCTATCGCTGAAATTCATCTGGCAGCCGTAACTCTCAATATAAAACAAACCGGCGCCCAAATCGTCGGACTCCGCGGGTTGCGCATGAAAAAACACCTCGCCTTGTTTGGACTCGTCTATCTCTTTGGCAATGCCGACGAGCGTTGGGTTGTCATCATATAACATTTCAGCACACACTTATTTAGAACCCGACCTCCATGCGTGGTGCATGGAGGTCGGATAAATTAGTGCGCAAAGATAGCGTTTTTTTGCGTCAAAGTGACAAATTGACAGTTTAAAAATGACAGTCCAGGCGCAAAGTCAGGTTTCTCGGCGCGTCCATCAGGCCTGGGCGCGAGGCGGAGATACTGTTGAAAATATTGCCGGCGATAAATGAAATCTTAAAAGTGTCGCTGATCTGGTAGGCGGTGCGCACATTGAAAGTGAGCACGCCTTTGTCTTCATTCTGGCGGAAATTAGCCAATCCTGGCACGATGAGTAAGAAGGCGGCGTCGATAGCTTCGATTTTGCTGTTGTAAAAGGTTTCGAGCCCGATAGAGAAATCACTGATGTTTGTCTCCAAATCGATTTTGAAGTTGTGTTTGGAGCGGTATTTGAGAATATTGTCTGTTTTTAGGGAAGAGTTATTGGCGTTGATTTGTCCGATAGTACCGGGTTCGCCAGGGGCAATTGGCGTGGGGTCAAAATCGAGAAAACGTGGATCTATATAATAATAGCCGGTGATCAGGTTGAAAGACTGCCCTAGTATTCTACCCCTTCCTGCTACTGAAACTTCAAATCCTTTGATTTCCGTTTCACCGATATTCGTAGAGCGGAATCCGGTACCGGCCAAATTGAATTCCATCATATCGCTGTATTTCATCAGAAAACCGGAAACATCAAGGAAGCCCTCAAAAGAAGCGATTTGAAAACCTTGTTTAATTCCCAGCTCGGCGCTCCATCCACTTTCCGATTTCAGACCTGGGTTGGGTAGCACAAAAAAGCCGCCTGCATTGGTCACGATAAATTTTTCAGCTACAGAGGGGAATCTGTACCCCTGGCCCCAGGAAGTTCTTATATACGTATAATCTAACAACCTATAATTGGCGCCAAATCTAAAAACCGGTTTGGATTCCCGTTCGTTGACCGGATCAACCACACCTTGAGGATAGGTAAAACCAGGATTCTCCAATAAATTGTCTTCATAGCGAAAGCCGGCGGATAAATTTAAACGGTTAAAAAACTTCTTATCAACTTGGGCGTAACCAGCCAAATTGCGGGACTTTGAGATCGTATTGCCATATAAAGGCGCAATGCCCTTGGAACCACTGGCTACCAGTCCAGCTGTAACCACCAAATCGGTATTTGCCAAACGACGTTGAAACTGATATTCGGCATACCACATTTGCGATTCATTCGACTGATTGTTGCTATTGTCATTGTCCACATCATAATAGCGGCTTAATATTCGGTGCCGGTTACCACTTTTATCAAAGTAAGTGATGGGCAAATCTATTGAATACCGGAAGCGTTTTCTGTCATTAATAGTGGTTGGAGAGCCCACATAAGCCGATGTATCAGAGGCCCAATAAAAGAAGGAACCGCTGCGGCCTTTGTTAAACAGACCTGCAAAACCAATTGTCAGGCGGTCGTTTATACGATAATTTGTTTTGACATGAACACGACCGTATTCTTCATACGTGTTTTTATTGTAGCTGTCTTCATTAATATAGAATGCCCCTGCAACAAAGTCTAGTTTGCCGATTTTCCTGCGATGACTTACAGTGCTTGCGTAACCAAAAGGCTGACTATCCCACCATTTAAACCTGGGATCTTTGGGGTTTAAATAGAGGGTTGAAAAGGTAGCTATTTTGGTTTCCGGTTCAGAACGAGGATAGGCTGATCGCACATTGATGATGCCATTTAGGGCGGAGGCGCCGTAAAGGGCGGAAGAAGCTCCTTTTATAACCTCTATTTGTTCAATATTTTCAATAGGAATATCATCCCAATTAGGATATCCTGCATCTGCCTGAAGAATCGGAATATCATCAAGAAGAAGTAAAACCCTGCTACCGGCGCCTTGAGAGAATCCGGAACCGCCGCGAATATTGGCTTGCCCGTCTATTACAGTCACGCCAGGCACCTTTTCTATTACTTCATCCAAAGAAGTTTTGCTAGTATTTTCTATGAGCTCAGGTTTTAGCACTTCGAGAGAGACCGTCACTTCCCCCAGCGGTTTTTCGTGTTTGCCGGCTGTAACTGTAGCTGTATTAAGTAAGGTGGCTTCCGGGAGAAGCGCGATATTGAGCGTCAGGTTTTCTCCCGCCCGCAGGGCGATTTGCTCGGTTGTATTTTTATACCCCACGTAACTTACCACTACTTCGTGCGTACCAGGCTCTAAATCAAGGCTATACGTGCCGTCGCCTAAAGTAAAAGTGCCATTCGCACCAACTTGAATGGTAGCAGCGTACAACGGCTCATTGGTTTGGGCGTCGGTAACCTGCCCGCTGATCGATGCTTGCTGCGCATTCGCTAAAGAAATCCAACACACTAATGTAAAAAACAGGGTAATAGTCTTTTGCATATGTAATGATTTTACGATGTAAAACAGAACAAAGGTTAGTGATGCAATCAAAAACCCGATAAAAATATGTTCAAGGGCTGGATGTGGAGATAAGTCGCTTTGATAGGTACAGTATTATCGGGCGCTAAATTATAAGATTGCTCC